>CBCTHD010000114.1:0-6879 GCA_965146615.1 uncultured Clostridia bacterium | reverse complement strand
GAACACGGCTGGCTGCCGTGTAACTTACCCATAAATTTATTATAGTAGGAGGAAATAGATGATGAAACAGGTTAAAACATTAAATGGAAAAGTGCTGACGAAAAGTGTGGCGGGTGGCGGCTGCGGTGAATGTCAGACATCTTGCCAGTCAGCTTGTAAAACGTCCTGTACGGTAGCAAACCAGAAATGTGAAAACATCAAATAAATAACAGGATTTCAAAAAGGCATCACCTGATAGGGTGGATGCCTTTTTAGACTCTTGCAGCAATTCACGGCAGACAATGGCATACAACTTGATTGCCGGATTCGTGCCGGGGTTTGTTTTGCAGGAAACATAGATTTGTATTGTATTAAGGAGAAAGGAACCGATGGTACATTGTTTTACTTGGGAAGGAACCCATATCGTTGTCGACGTATATAGCGGCGCGGTACATATTATGGAAGATGCGGCGTATGCGCTGACAGAATATTATGCGACAAACGGATGGGAGGACGCGCCGCCGGGAGCTGCGGTTGTGACACAATTGAAGGCTTATGCGCCGGAGCAGCTTGCGGAAGCGTACGGCGAGTTAAAGGAACTCGTTGAAGAGGGCTTGCTGTTTACACCAGATGCCTATGCGGAAATTGCAAAGCATTACCAGAATCAGCCGGTTGTGAAAGCGCTCTGTATTCATATCGCGCATGATTGTAATCTGCGCTGCGCGTATTGCTTCGCGGACGAAGGTGCATTTGGCGGTACGCGCGAACTTATGCCGGAAGAAGTGGGCAAAGCTGCAATTGATTTTGTGATTGCGCACAGCGGCAGGCGCCGCAATATTGAAATCGATTTTTTCGGCGGGGAACCGCTGATGAATTTTAGCGTGGTGAAATCAACGGTGGCATATGCGAGGAGCCGTGAGCAAGAGACGGGCAAACGGTTTCGTTTTACCATTACGACCAACGGTATGCTGCTGACAGATGAAATTATGGATTATATTAATGAGAACATGGTCAATGTCGTGCTGAGTATTGACGGACGCAAAGAGGTCAATGACCGGGTGCGCTGCCGTGTGGACGGATCGGGCAGCTATGATACCATTGTGCCGAAGTTTCAAAAGTTGGCGGAGTCGCGCGGACAGGATAATTACTATGTGCGTGGGACATTTACGCGCCATAATCTTGATTTTGCCAAAGATGTGCTACATTTGGCTGATTTGGGCTTCAAGCAGACGTCGGTAGAGCCGGTTGTAGCGCCGTTTACTGCGGATTATGCGCTGCAATATGAGGATATTCCTAAAATTTATGAACAATATGATATTTTGGCAAAGGAATATATTCGCCGCCGCAAGGAGGGAAAGGGGTTTAACTTCTTTCATTTTATGGTGGATTTGGACCAAGGCCCCTGCGTCTACAAGCGGCTCAGCGGCTGCGGCAGCGGCAGTGAATATTTAGCGGTTGCGCCTGGCGGCGACATCTATCCATGTCACCAGTTTGTAGGAAACAAGGCGTTCCGCATGGGAAACGTTTTAAACCAAGAGGAACCGTTCCGCCGTGACATCAGCGAAACGTTTGCGGGTTGTAATGTCTATAGTAAATCAGCTTGCCGTGACTGTTGGGCAAAATTTTATTGCAGCGGGGGATGTCCTGCCAATGCACAGCAATTTAACGGTGATTTAAACAAACCCTATGATTTGGGCTGCGAATTACAGCGTAAGCGTATCGAATGCGCTATTGCTATCAAGGCGGCGCTGACAGAAGATACATCGGAGATGGAGGAATAAAGTGTTATCTGCCAAAAGGAAGTGAGTTTATGCAAATCACATATAATGATATTCGAGAAAATGAACTTGTCATACAAATGATTGATTGTGCAGAAGAAACCATGAAGGTGATGGGATATACAGAGCATTCCCATGTGCATGCGGGGCGGGTATCCGCAGCGGCAGCACGGCTTATGCGGGATATGGGTTACAGTGAACGGGACCAGGAACTGGCACGCATCACGGGATACCTGCATGACATCGGCAACGCCGTCAATCGTGAGATGCATGCGCAGACCGGGGCGGTGATGGCATTTTCACTGCTCAAGGATTTGGGGATGCCGCCGCAGGAAATCATGACGGTGGTGACGGCAATCGGCAACCACAACGAGGACGAAGGGTATGCCGTCAATCCCATATCGGCAGCCATTATCCTGGCAGATAAAGCGGATGTGCGCACCAGCAGAGTGCGCAACACCGATATAGAACATTTCGATATTCATGACCGCGTGAATTATGCAGTCCATGAAAGCAAAATTGAGGTAATGGAGGAGAAAAAGGTGATTCAGCTGACGCTGGCCATTGACGATACGATTTCCTCCGTTATGGATTATCTGGAAATTTTTATGACTAGAATGAAGATGTGCAAACGCGCCGCTGCATTTTTAGGGTACCGTTTTAAGTTGATTATTAACGGCGCAGCCATATTATAGGAAACTATATCTGAAAAGCAGGGTTGCACCTGCTTTTTTTAGCGTTGAAATGGTTGACACAAATAGTGAAAAAGAACATTCTAAACAGTGGTGTGTCTGTGTTTTTTTGCAAATTTAACAAAAAAAATAACGGAAAGCCTTGACTATGAGGACAAACCATAATATAATATATATCATATGGTTGCCGCGAAACAGACAGCCCCATGATAGAGGACACGTGGCACAAGGAGAGACGAAAAAAGAGGGTACGTCTCAACAAGAGGAGGAAAAAGCATGAAGGGAAAAAGCATAGTGAAGCTCATCATAATGCTACTTATTATTGGCATTATGATTTTTGTCGCGGCATTTGGCGTGACACTGGGGAACTGGAGGATTAGTCCTGCAATTGACGGAATCAAAAAAGGATTGGATATTGCAGGAGGTTCGTCAATTCAGTATGATGCGGATGCGGATTCTATTACCGACGAACAGAGAGATACCGTCGTTTCTATTTTGAGAACGCGACTGACAGATCAGGGATATACGGAAGCTACAGTACAAAGCCAGGGCGATAAACGGTTCTACGTTGAAATTCCATCTGTTTCTGACCCGCGTGAGGCAGTAGAGTTGTTGGGACAAACTGCGCAGTTGTCTTTTGTAGATCCGGATGGCAATGTGATTATGACCGGAGAAGACGTTGATACGGCGACTGCAAAATACGACCAAATCAGCCAAAACTCCGCTGCGGAAAGCTATGTGGAATTGAAATTGAAGGATTCCGGCGTGGAGAAATTCTCGGAAGCAACCGGACGGCTGGCAGGTCAAGCGGAAGGATCGAACTACATTTCCATTATGCTGGACGATCAGGTCATTTCCAGTCCGCGTGTTCAGACACAGATTACCGATACAACTTGTATTATCAGCGGAAACTTTACTGTAGAAAGTGCAAGAGAATTGGCAAGCCTGATTCGTGCGGGACAACTGCCGTTTAAGCTGATAGAAGTTGGCGTAAGTACGGTTGGGGCGACGCTTGGCGAAACAGCATTTAACAACAGTATCTTGGCGGCGCTGATTAGTTTGATTTTAATCATGATTTATATGATTATTTTCTACCGTTTACCCGGCGTGGTATCTGCGGTTGCGCTGGCGTTTTATACGGCGTTGACCGTATTGTTGCTGGGCTGGTTTAAGGTAAATCTGACCTTGCCCGGCATAGCAGGTATCATTCTATCAATGGGTATGGCGGTCGATGCAAACGTCGTCATATTTGAACGAATTATCGATGAACTTAAATTGGGTAAGACGCTGCGGGCGTCTGTGGAATCGGGATTCCACCGTGCGCTTGCTGCGGTTGTGGACTCCAACGTGACCACGATTATTGCGGCGGCAGTGCTGCTGTGGTTGGGATCCGGTACGGTCAAAGGTTTTGCTGTGACCTTACTGATTGGTGTCCTGGTTAGTATGTTTACCGCGATTGTTATTACAAAATTTTTGCTGGTTCAGTTGGTTCAGCTGAATATCAAGAACAGAAAATTATATGGAATAGGTGTAAAATAAGAAAGGAGGTGCTGTTAGAATGGAACGCAAGTTTAGTATTATGAAAAATTATCCGAAATTTGTTTGCCTGTCGTTGGCAATTATCCTGATTGGAGCAATCTTTTTGATTGTCAATAAAGGGTTTGTTACTGATATTGATTTTTCCGGCGGTACCATGATGCGGATTGACATGGAAAATCCGTATGAGGAATCAGCACTTTCCTCCACGGTTGAACAAACAATCGGAGAAAAACCGTATAGCATCCAGAAAACTGGAGATGGAAATGAAGTCATTGTAAAAATGAAATCTTTAGATACAGCGGCACGCGATGAACTGTATCAAGCGATTAAAACAGAATTTAACCTGTCAAGCGACCAGCCGCTGGAAAGCAACAACATCAGTGCGGCAATCAGCAACGAGATTTTGTACAGCGCGATTCTGGCGGTTATTGTAGCATGTATTCTGATGCTGATTTATATCACGATTCGTTTTGAATTTACTTCAGGGGCTGCGGCGGTTATTGCACTGATTCATGATACCTTAATCATGATCTCCTTCTATGCAATCTTCCGTATTCCGGTCAACGCTTCATTTATTGCAGCGGTTTTGACCATTATTGGGTACTCTATCAATGCCACTATTGTTATTTTTGACCGTGTGCGTGAAAACAGAAAATTCTTGAAAAAAGAAGGGTTTTCGGAGGTTTGCGAAAAGAGTATCCGCCAAACACTGCGCCGGTCTGTCAACTCCTCCGGGACAACATTTGTCACCTTGGTGGTTTTGTATATACTGGGATCTGAATCCATCCGCGGATTTGCATTGCCACTCATGGTTGGTGTTCTCGTAGGAACGTATTCTTCCATCTTTATTGCTGCACCGACATGGAATTTGCTGCGCGGCAATAAGGGCGGTGCAAAGAAAAAAGCAAAAGCAGCATAAGATAGCTGTGATTATGAGAAACAGAAAGGACGCAGGGCGATGAAAAAAATCTTGAAAATATTTGAAAAGTACCAGGTTTGCGTCGGGTTGATTTTAGTATTGATTTTTGCAGCGGTAGCTGTGATACCGTTTGCGACAAAACGGTTGTTTGGTATTCAGATTACACCGTTTTTGGTGCTGCTGCCTATTTTACTGGGAATTGGATATGCGATTATCGTGTCCTACGAGCAGCCGCATATGACAGAAAAAAAGAGATTTGTTTTTAACTTAGTGAAAGCGATTTCATTTGTTGTTATTTATGCGTTGACCATTGCACTGATTATATACGCATTTATTTAAGAATAGCAATAGGCATGAGCGGCTCCCGTTCATGCCTATTTTTCAATCGGTGCGAAATAGCTATTGTTGATTGGAAGTTTTTTTGGTACTGACGGGACAACAGAAAGACAAGATAACAATAAAATGTGACAATACGGAAAAAAGAAAGGAAGCTCGATATGAAATATAATGAAGAAACAGTGGATAGCCGATTGATTTATGACGGACGTATTATCCGCGTTAAGGAAGATACCGTGCGGATGCACAATGGTAATCTGGCAAAACGAGAACTGGTAGAACACCCCGGCGGTGTAGGTGTTGTCGCCTATACAAACAAAGGGACAATTATTTTTGTGCGCCAGTTCCGCAAACCTTATGATGAAGAAATATTGGAAATACCGGCAGGAAAACTGGAACGCGGTGAGGACCATGGCGTATGCGGGCGTCGGGAACTGGAGGAAGAAACCGGGTATCAGGCGCAACATTTTGAGTATCTGGGCGGATTCTATCCGACGCCAGGATATTGCGGTGAAGTGCTTCATCTCTACTATGCGGATGGTCTGACGCCGGGGAAAACACATCCTGATCCCAATGAGTTTGTTGATGTTTTGGAATTTTCTCCGGAACAGGTGGAACAGATGATTTCCACTGGAGAAATTAAGGATATGAAAACGATAGTGGGTTACTTTTTGTCAAAAGAGAAAAGGAAAGCACGTTCTCTTTGAGAGGAAAAAAACAGTTTGCATCGCTTTAAATATCGATAAGGAAGGGGGAAGAGCCGATGAAAGCAGTCTTAGTCGCCATGGCAGCAAAATATGTACATAAAAGTTTAGCGGTACGCAGCATCCGTGCATATTTGCAAAAGGGTGGATTTGACGTGGAAATTTTGGAGTTTACCACCGCGCAGGAGACCATGCGAATAGCAGCGGAA
Source organism: uncultured Clostridia bacterium (assembly GCA_965146615.1). GTDB lineage: Bacteria > Bacillota > Clostridia > RUG12999 > RUG12999 > JAAWTG01. The sequence goes on along the minus strand of CBCTHD010000114.1, from coordinate 723 downwards.
GTTGTCCGCACGGGTGCTGACGTCATCGGTTTTTCCTGTTATATCTGGAATGCGGAGAAAATTTTAGCCCTAGCGGATGTAGTTAAAAAAGCAATGCCGCAGGCGATGATTATTTTAGGGGGACCGGAGGTGGCGTATACGCCGGAAGAAACCTTGTTGCGCTGTCCATTTGCAGATGCGGTGATGTGTGGGGAAAATGAAGAAACCTATGCTGAATTGCTGCGCGGAGAATTAAATATTCCAGGTCTGGTGCGCCGCGGGGAACCAGTTAGCAAGGCAGAACCGATGAATTTGGCGTTACTGCCGTTTCCCTATACGTCACAAGAGTTGATAGAGAAGGAGGCCATTTTCTATTATGAAAGCTCGCGTGGCTGTCCCTACCGCTGTGCCTATTGTCTGTCTGCGGCGGAAACCGGCGTCCGTTATAAACCACTGGACATGGTAGAGCAGGATTTCAAGACATTTGTGGATCATGATGTGCGGCTGGTAAAATTAGTGGACCGCACTTTTAACAGCGACGATGCACGTGCGCAAAAGATTTTGGACATTATCGCGCGGTTGGGCGGGCGGACACAGTTTCATTTTGAAGTTTCGGCAGACACCTTGTCGAAAGCGTTTATGGACAGGTTGGCGCAACTGCCGACCGGCAAGGTACGGCTGGAAGTGGGGCTGCAAAGTGTGCATGAAAAAACACTTTGCGCTGTGGATCGCCCTTACCGTGTC
>CBCTHD010000113.1:0-6957 GCA_965146615.1 uncultured Clostridia bacterium | reverse complement strand
ATTGTTTCTATGCGAACCAGTTGGGACGATGCGTCAGATGGCTTTTTCCTTGCTGCTAAGGGAGGAGAAAACGGCGTGAGCCACTTCCACTATGACCAGGGCGGTTTTGTCATGGACGTTGGCGGCGTACGGTTTGCTTATGAACTGGGGCGCGAATCCTACACAGTGACACAAAACGATACAAAGACATACCAATACAAAAAACGTGCCGAAGGACACAACACCTACGTCATCAATCCCGATGAAACGCCCGGACAGGTGAGTAACGCAGTTGCCAATGTCATAGGTTTTGAGAGCAAGGAAAAAGGCAGCTATGCGGTGATTGACCTGTCAGAAACCTATCAAGAAGCACTGGACATGAAGCGTGGTTTTCTGCTGACAAATGACCGCCGAACCTTGGTCATACAAGACGAGGTAACACTGTCCGCACTATCTGAGGTCTATTGGTTCATGCACACGCAGGGGGATGTTACGCTGTCGCAGGATGGTAAAACAGCATATATCACCAAAAGCGGCGTCACGATTCGTTTGGATATTCTGGACAGCGAAAATGCCGGCGCTACGTTTGGCATAATGGACGCGCTCCCGCTGGACACTACGCCGTGGCTGGAAGGACAGGGAACCAATGACAACTATCAAAAGCTGTTTATTCATTGGGACAGCGTACAAAATTTTACGCTTTCGGTGGCGGTGAATCAGGTGACGGAGATGTCGGATACCATTGATTTGCCGGAGGTCAATCCTATGAGTACATGGGAAATACCGGACGGGAAACTGTCATAAGAGAAAAAATAATTTAGCTGAAAATTGGTGTCATTCAATCAGAAAAAAATAAAAGGGTGGGGCTGCTTACCAAGTGGGAGACAACAACTTGGCAGGCAGCCCCAAAACGTTAAAAAGGATGAAACTGTCAATAGGAAATTTTCAGGTCCGGTTTCCAGTGAAATCCGTCAGTCTGTCATGATTTTTTCGCCGTCAAACAGAAGCACGCCGAAGCCACAGCCCATATGGTTTCCCTGCGAGAGATAGTCAATAAAATTCCGGCGCAGTTTGGTATCGTTTGGCAAAGCCTTTAGGTCCGGACTGTAGTTGCAGCCAAATATGCGCCAGAAATCATGATTATTTTCAGATGCTGCACTGTCAATCACATCAAACAACGCTGCAAATTTGGATAAATTGGAGCCTGTCGGGAAAACGTCCTTGTGCGGCGGATATAACAGCCAGGAGTCGCAGACGACCGGCAGTATACCGTCCTTAGGTTTGTAAAATGCGTATGCGCGCTTGAGGGAATCCAAAATGGCGTTCGGCGTCAGCGCACCGCAGGACGGAATGTGGCAGTTATATACCGTATCGTCTTTCTTTAGAATACCCTTGTAGGACTCGTACGGAAACGGTGCGGTCTCATATTGCAGCCGTCCCAGTTTAAAGCGCTCACACAGGTAAAATCTCTGAAACCAGCCTGTTACAAATGTTCCCCAGACGTTAAAAACTTGCTTGCATTCCATCAGCTTATATTGTAAATCGCACATCGTGTCCCAAAACAATTCTTCGCCCAGCTTTTCCTGCCGGTAGATATAATGGAGTGGTTTGGCACAGAGGATTAAAAAAATCATATCTACCGTCATGCGGTGAATTTCCGTTTTTTTCGATATTTCCTGTAACCGTTCAAAATAGCCCCGGTCTGTTTCAAAAAAGAAATTGTCCATTGCCGCATAAAGCGGATTCATCATTTCCTTTTGCTGCATGATACAGAATTTTTCTTCTAAAAACGCAATTGCTTCCGGCGGAAATCCTGTCTTTTCTCCAAATTCTTTTATCATGTCGACCATTCCCTTTCTTTTTACTATCTATTATTATATATTGGGCGGCGACTGATGTCAACGCTTAAAGAGACGTGAATTTCACAGATTTATATTTAGTTTCACATGGATTGCCGAAAAAAAGAGTAAGATAGAAAAGGACAAACTGGATAAATAATGCAAGGGGTGTTTAAAAATTGATACTTGTGCACAGAGGTAGGTTTGGAGTACAATAAAAGAAAAAATACAGAACAGAAGGATCGTTTTATGAAGCGAAGCAGTAAAAAAATAAGTCTTATTTATATTTGGATGCTGACGTATATGTGTGCGCTGCTGGTTCCTGCTTGCGCTAATTTCATTTTATACAATAATTTTTCAGCAAAATTTGAGCAGGAAATACAAAGCTATAACAGCCTGCTGATGGATAAAGTCCAAAGTGAGTTTGACGAAAAAATAAGCAACTATCTTCATTTTATTTTTATGTTGGAAAGTGATGCGCAGCTTCGGAAAATTGCAACCTATCCGGAAAAAACAAATAACGAACAATGGCAAGAAATGAATCAATTTGTACATAATAAGCTAAGACAATATGTATGGCAGCTTCCGCAGGATTTTTATATTTACATGAAAAAATCCGGTTCTGTAGTGAAGCTGGATTATATATCGAGCGGAGAAGTGGCATACCAAGTATGGGGGACGCCTTATGCGGCAACCTATTCCGAATGGATCACGAAAATGAACGGTAGTTATCAATACGGGTTTGAATTAAACGAAGAATACCGTCTTGTCAGTTATCATACGCTGTTTTCAGGAACAGACTATGAAATTACGCTTGTCGCCACATTGGCGGACAAGACGATTCTGGATTTTGAGCAGAGCTTCAGCACAGAGCAAGGTCGTTCCTTGGAAATTTGTGAACGGGGTAAAGCGGTGAATGTATCGTTAGGAAATTCCGAAGTAGAACTGGACTTTGCGGAAAATAACAATACGTCCGGCCGCATTGTATTCCAAAGCACGGACAAGACAAAGTATATCGCAGTATATGCAAAGAGTACTATCATGGACTGGAATTATGTAATCATCACGGAGGATACATTTTTTTACCGTGTGCAGCAGCAGATGCGCAACGTCTGGCTGTTCACAATTATGATAGGCGTAGTGCTCAGTCTTATTTTTGCAGCACTGTTTTCCTACTATAACTATGCTCCGCTGTATAAGATTATCAAAAAGTTCGGCAAGCCGAAGGAAAAAAATGAGTATCAATATCTCGAAACGCTGTTGCACCAACTGCAATATACGCAGACGAAAACGAGAAACGAGAGGTTTTTATCGGAATATTTAACACGGTCCGTGTATACAGCGCATATGGAGGAACAGCTCAAAGAGCGGTATGGGATTGACAATCAAACCAAGTTGATGGTCGTTGTTATATTTTTTCAAGACGTCTCCGCATTTGTATCCAATCAAAATGTGGAACACGATTTTGATGCGATGTGCTTTGCGGTGGAAAACGTGTTTGCAGAGATGATGGCGCAACGTGGCTGCCGCGCCAATATGGTTTCGACGAAGGGAGCGGTGAACGCTATTGTTTGTGTGGAAGAGAAAGAAATGGTACTCGAGCAATTGGAACAGTTTATTGAGTTTGTAGAGGAGCAGCTCCGCATTTCGTGTCTTGTCGTTTGCGGGGAATGTCTCAGGGGAATAGAAAATATTTCTGTGTCCTACCGTCAGGCAATGGGGGTACTAGATTATATGTTTTTTGTAGATGATAGCGATACCATCGGCATTTATGATGCGAAAGAGTCGATGTTGTATGAGAAATATACCAAAAAGACAGAACAGGAAATTTTGCTAGCATTTCTTTCCAATAAGCCGGACGAGGTAAAAGCGCTCATAGACAAAATTTTTCGCTGCGCGCCTGAAAAGCCGAAGCTGCCGGAAGCACAGATGGTATTGAAAAGTATAACGGAAGCTATTATAGCTAAGGTGAAAGAGCAATCCAAAAATACAAATATGGATGATACGGAACTAAAGGAAGCGTTGAGAAGCAGATCGCTGGAGGAATACTACGAGCATTTGACGAATTTTATGAGCGTATATTACGGAAATGAACCGGTACAGGAAAAGAATTTTTTCAAACAAATTCAACAGTATGTGGACGAGCATATTGCCGACCCGGAGCTAACGAATGGTAAAATTGCAGAACAATTTAACATCAGCGAAGTATACCTGTCCCGGTATTTTAAAAGCAACTATTCAGATGGCTTGTTGAATTATATCATCAAGAGCAGGGTAAAGATTGCAAAAAATATTTTAAAAAATACGGATAAAACCATCAATGAGATTGCCCAAGAGGCAGGGTTTGCAAACAGTCTGGCGCTGCTGCGCGCCTTTAAAAAGCACGAAGGGGTGACGCCCACGCAGTACAGGGAGCTCAATAAACATTAAACCATACAAACAGAGTGCCGCATGTTTCTTGCAACAAGGGATATGTGGCATTTTTTATGTAGGCAGGCGGAATGGTTAAATATTGATAGCCAAGGTTAAGGATTGTCAGTTGACGGCCGGCTGGTACAAAATTTATACTGGAAATACGGGGCAAGGTAAGAGATGAAAATAAGCGATAAAGGAGGATAAGCAATGCAAGAAAAATTACGGGCGACAATAGGGAAGAGAAACATAGAAAAAAGAAAGGGGAAAAACTTTATGCTGAAAAAAATAACCAGTTTTTGTATGCTGCTGGCATTGTGCAGCCTAGGCATTGCGAAAGCGGAAAGTGTGACGCAAACCATTGACCCATGGATTTGTGTGGTACACGATGACGGCAACCCGGCGACCATTACTTCAACGGCAATCGATGGGCAAATATCCCGCGGTTCTGTCGGCTATATCAGGCGGCAAATTGTGGTGCTGGATCTTTCTCAAATAGAAATTCCGGAAGGCATGGCGCTTGATGAAGCTGTTTATTCACTGTACTGTATCACCAACTATGAAATCGTAGATTCCGAAGTTGGCATCTATGCGTTGGACGTTTCCGATATTGACTTCAGCCAAAGCAGTTTGACAAACGACAACGTTCCGACTGAGGGAGACCTTATTACCACCTTTTTCATGCCGGCGCGTGTGAACGGTGAAAAGTATAACGCCTACATAGATTTCGATTTGAGTGCGTATTTGAAGAAAGCAATCGCAAACGGAGAACAATATGTCGGTTTTTGCGTCCTCCAGACAACAAAGTCGGATAAGGGCGGTTTGGCGTTTGGCACCAAATATCATGGCAATCCGCCGAAACTTACCCTCAGCGTCCGGGAGCGCGGGGTGGTAGCACAAAGCTATAGTGTAGTTGGAGAAGCCGAAGCGTCGGCGCAGCTGGTCACGGTTACTTCTGATCCCTGGATTAATGTATGCCATGACGATGGGAACGCAGCAAGGTTCACTTCTACGGATGCTACACAGCAAATATCGCTCGGCTCTGTAGGTTATATCAGGCAGATGATAACAGTGATTGACCTTTCTAAACTGAATATTTCAGAAGAAACTGCTTTAGAAAATCTGACCTTTACGTTCTATGCCACTGCCACCTATGAGGAAGCAGACACGAATATCGGCGTATATGAAATGGATACGTCCGGCATTACGGCAGACGGTTTGGCATATGCAGATGTTCCGGCAAGGGGCGATATCATCACAACCATTAATATGCCTGCAAAAGGAACCGTAGACTTACCCTACCGGATTGATGTAGATTTGACAGAATATGTGCAAACCGCACTTGCGGCAGGGAAACAATATGTCGCCTTTTCCATGATACAGACCAGCAGGTGTTACAAAGGTGGTATCGGTTATGCGACGCAGTATCACGCGAATGCCCCCAAGCTGACAGTTAGCTATTGGAAGCAATCGGAGGCGTTTGAAGAAAAAAATGTTTTGTGTGCGGGCGAGTTAGAATACAGCGTGACATTACTGAATGAAACGGACGAAGCGAAACAGGTGCGGCTTGTGTGGGCGGAAGTTTCAGGCAATCGCTGTGTGAACGTCGTAGTCAGCGACCCGGTTTTGCTGGCAGGAAATGAGGAAATGACGCTCAGCTTAAAACAAGAGGTTTCGGATACAGATAACATGGCGCGGTTCTTTGTGGTGGAAGACACCGGCACATTGATACGGCCGTTGGTAGATGAAAAATATGAATTGACGAAAAATGGATGGGAATAGGAGGTAAGAAAGATGAAAAGAATAGGATGCTTACTGCTTGCAATCTGTATGCTATGCATGACAGGCTGTTCTAACCAGAGTGAAAAAACGGAATCGACCGGAACGAGTCAGCCGCTTACCTATTGGGTGGAATTGAACAGCTCCCAGCTCACGACGATAGCGAATTTTGGGGAGCTGGCAATGTATCAAAAAATCATGGAGGAAACTGGCATAGAAGTAGAATTTATGCACCCACCAGCAGGACAGGCAGCAGAGCAGTATAATTTGGTGATTGCCTCCGGGGACTATCCGGACATGATTGAAAGAGGCTGGTCGGGAGATGCCGGCGGGCCGGGGAAAGCAGTAGACGATGGTATTATTTTACCGCTCAACGACGTCATAGAAAGCTATGCCCCAAATTATAATGCCATCTTGAGTGAAAATAACGAGCTGAAAAAAGCGTTTTCGACGGACGACGGACAGATTTTTGCCTTTGGCGCCGTGATGCTGATGCCTGAACTGGTGCCGGGCGGATATTTTATCCGCAAGGACTGGCTGGATCAGCTCGGCATGGAAGCGCCGCAAAGCATCGACGACTGGGAGGCATTCTTTGAAGGCTGCAAAACGCAGCTGGGCGTAGAGGCGCCGTTTTCAACAGACTCCTATCGCATCAATACGGCAAAACTTTTCTCGGAATGTTTTGGCATTGGCAGCAAATACTATGTTGACGAAACGGGAGAAGTGAAATATGCACCTATTCAGCCGGAGTTTAAAGAATATCTCACACTGATGAACAGCTGGTTTGAAAAAGGCTATTTGGATAAAGGCATTTTCTCGAATGATTCCAGCATTGTAGAGTCCAAAATATTAAATTCCATGACGGGGTCTTTTTACGGGTTTATCGGCAGCACGCTCGGCAAACTGATTGCAGCGGCGCCTGATGACCAGTTTGAGCTTGTAGCAGTGG
>CBCTHD010000112.1:0-6996 GCA_965146615.1 uncultured Clostridia bacterium | reverse complement strand
AGAAAATGAAAACCTATCCGAAAAATAGTTTCTTCCGAAAACTTTTCTATAGGTATATTATCGTGTTTCTAATTCCGTTGCTGCTCAGTACAACGATCTATGTTGTCGCCTCCGTCTACATTTATCAATATTCGAAAATTATGCTGGAAAATGAACTGCGTAACAATGAAAAATTCGTGGAGGATTTGCTCATGGATCTTACCAACGTTTATGCCGACATGCAGAACCATTCCACGATTCATACCGCTATGGCAGGCAACGTGCCGACATATACGCAATATAACGCGCTCCAAAATCAGTTTTCTCTTGCTTCTTCGCAAAGCCGTGGGCTGTTTACCAATATTTTTGTTTATTTTGATGAAGCGGATTTTATTGTAGATTTAACCGGCGGCGATACACCGTCGAATTATTATCAAGCGCGGGCCCCATCCTATACCGGGTCTTTTGAATTATGGCAAGACATGATGTCTACTTTTTATACCGGCAATCTGGTGCGCACATCAGATGGCATCTTATATCTAAAGAGTCTCAACGAGAACGCAGGTCAGCGGGCCGTAACGCTTGGGGTTGAAATTCCCGCCGCAACGTTAACGACCCGTAACAGCACCGTTAAGCTCTATGGAGAAACCAATTTGATTTTGCTCGATGAAGAAAACAACGTCATTTTCTCCAGCGGCGATTCGTTTGACTCTTTGAATTTGAGCGTTCTGCCGGATAACGACGCAAAAATTACATATAATGGTGTGCGTTACATTGCCAGCCGTTCTTCTTTTTATTCATTCGACTATCTGATTTTAGTAAAGGATGACGACATTGTTGCGCAGCTGCGGACATTATTGCTGACGATTATTGTTGTATTGTTGGCGGCATTTTTTATTGGCTTGCTGGTCATTCACCGTTTCGTACAGAGTCAGACCCGTCCCGTGCAGGAAATTTTAGACCTGCTGAACATCAATGGCTGGGAGGGCAAAGAGTTTGAACTGATCCAGCAAAGTATTTCGCGAAACCTTCACCACATCATGCAAAGCCGCCCGTTTTTGGCGGACAGCTTTATTTCTCATGCCATTCGCGGCAATGTGAACGAGGTAGAGTCTCTGGAATTCCATTATGAAAAATTTCAGCTCATTTTGCTGCGTACAAAGGATATGGGTGTTTACACGCCGGAGGATGGCGACGACACAAAATTAATGCAAAATTTGATGTATACGGCGGTGACGAATATTTTTGATGAGCTGCTGGGCAGTCTCGGCAGCGTATGCCATTCCATTCAGGGCGAAACGCTGGTATTTTTGCTGAACACCAATGCGGAAGCGCAGATAGACGACGTGGAACATATCTACAGACAGATTCATGATTATTTGGGCGTCAGCGGCTATGTTGCCATTAGCGAGACCTGCACGGATTTGAATGATTTGCAAACCGTGTACCAGGAGTCTGCCCGCGCATTGGATGGCGCGGAAATGCGCGGACGCACTGGCGTGAGGACAGGAAAAGACACTGCGCCCGCCGCCAGCGGCGGTTATCAGAAGTATATCAACCTATTTACCAACGCCGTAGCGGGCGGACAGCCTGATTTGGCGCACAGCGCCGTGCGCGACATGATTCAAACCTGCGCTGAAAACCATAAAAATATGAACGACGTTAAATTTAATTTGCTTACCATGATAAATAACGCAGCGCAAGAATTGGAACGCCTGTCGCAAACGGACGTCAAAAGTAAACTCTATGAGAGCGACATTGCCTATAAGGTAATTGAAGCCAAATCCTCCGCGTTACTGCTGGAAATTACCGATGAATTTTTGACGCTGGTAGGTATGCTGGACGGTGTGGATATTACCCAGACCTCACTGGAAGAACGGGTTGCAAACTATATCCGCACCCACTATGACGACAGCAACCTGAATCTGAAAATTTTGGCGGATAAATTTCACATATCTCCCGCCTATTTATCGCGAAAATTTAAAGCGCGTTTCGATGCGGGCATTTTGGACTATCTTTCCAGTACGCGGCTGGAAAGCGCCAAGCAGAAGTTACTGGAAACAGACTGGTCCATTGACCAGATTAGCGAATGCTGTGGTTATACCAACAGCGTTACGTTTTCTCGGCAGTTTAAATCATATACCGGTATGACACCGGGACACTTTCGCCAGATACACAAATTGTATCCACCGGAGGAATGAGGTCTACAGAAAATGCCGGATATACTGCCTTGACAGTATATAAAAACAACATAAACCAGGGCGGCAAATTTGCCGCCCCATTTGTTTCTCCAGGTTGCCTTATTGCGTACATGGAAGACATACGGCATTATACCAAAAACTGCCCTCCGCATATCAGCGAAATGAATTATATTTTGCCTGTCCGGACTATAGACAATTTTCTCGAATCGTGCTATACTAACAAATAGAATAAAATGGGGTAGTATACCCCTCTGGAAAAGAGGTCCTGGTACAATGAATCGCACAACGATTCCCACCAATCCGTTGTTTTCCGGTACGGACTTGAAACGGCTGATTTTTCCGCTGGTGATTGAACAAGTGCTTGCCATTACGGTGGGCATGGCGGACACCATGATGATTTCCGCTGTCGGAGAAGCCGCTGTTTCCGGCGTGTCGCTGGTGGATATGGTGAACATCATTATCATTAATATTTTTGCGGCTATGGCAACAGGCGGCGCTGTTGTCACCTCACAGCTAATCGGCGCGCGGCGGCAAAAGGAGGCGCGCGCTTCTGCGGGGCAGCTTCTGCTGCTGTGCACGGTGATTTCCCTCGCTGTTATGTTGCTGGCGCTGATATTCAAACGTCCGCTGCTGCTATTGTTCTTTGGCAGCATAGAGCAGGATGTTATGGACAGCGCCATGACTTATCTGGTTTATTCCGCTTTGTCTTTTCCGTTTTTGGCAATTTACAATGCCTGTGCAGCGTTGTTCCGTGCCAAGGGTAATTCCAAAGTTTCCATGGAAGTATCGGTGCTGATGAATGTGCTGAATGTCGCGGGCAATGCATTGCTGATTTTCGGGTTTCACCTGGGCGTAGCGGGTGCGGCCATTTCCACGCTGTTTGCACGGATTGTGGCTTCTGCCGTGATGCTGGTACTGGTGACACGTCCTACCGATAGGCTTTATGTGGAGCATAAAATTCCCAAACCTGATTTCAAGCTGATTCGCCGTATTTTACGCATTGGCGTGCCGAACGGCCTGGAAAACAGCTTCTTTCAGTTGGGAAAGGTGCTGGTGCTCAGCATGATTTCGCTGTTCGGCACATCGCAAATCGCTGCGAATGCTGTCGCCAACAACATTGCCGCGCTGGGCTGCATTCCGGGACAGGCCATCAACCTCGCTATGATTACCGTTGTCGGCCGCTGCGTTGGCGCAGGGGATTACCAGCAGGCGACCTATTATATGAAAAAACTGATGAAAATTACATATCTTTGTATGGCGTCACTCAATGCCGCTTTGCTGCTTTTCCTGCCCTTACTGTTGAACATCTATCAGCTTTCCGGCGAAACGTTGCATCTGGCATATATTTTGGTATTTATCCATAACGGCTGCGCCATATTGCTGTGGCCGCTGTCCTTCACGCTGCCGAATGCCTTGCGCGCAGCAAACGACGTGCGGTTCACAATGGTGGTATCCATTGTTTCCATGGCGGCGCTGCGGGTGGCGTTCAGCTATGTTTTGTGTGTTCACTACGGCTGGGGTGTCATCGGCGTGTGGATTGCTATGATTTTGGATTGGGTGCTGCGCGTGACGATGTTTGTCTGGCGCATCAAATCGGGCAAATGGAAACGGTATCGTTTGAAAGACGAACCACAGGAAGCCGTTGCATAACTGCCTTTTTTCGCCGCGGTACATACAAAAAGCGGACTACCGGGTTAACCGGCAGTCCGTTTTTTATGTATTGTATTGAGAGATAGAGCGTTTGTTCAATTCCTGTGCCGATTAGCCCGCCAGCGTTTTCCCCAGCGCGCGGCAAGCGTCCAGCGCTTCATCATCCGGCGTTTCCTGGCAAATCACGAAGTCACATGCCATCTCTGCGCCGTTTGCGCGGCATTGCTCATCCCAATTGCGCATCCATTCGCCATCGCCCCAGCCATAGGACCCAAACAAGGCAATACGTTTGCCATTCAGCTTACTTTCACACGCGGAAAACATCGGTTCAAATTCCGATTCCTCCAATTGTTCCGCCCCCATGGACGGGCAGCCGAACGCCACTGCATCGTAGGCGTCCATTTTATCTGCGGAAAACTGTGCCGCTTGCAGCAATTCTACCGCCGCACCTGTTTCTTTTGCGCCTTCGCTGACCGCTTCCGCCATTTTTTCCGTGTTTCCGCCGCCACTCCAATATACTACCGCAACATTTTTCATTTTTACTCATCCTTTCATCATTTATGCGTTCACCGTCAGTTTCATCACTGGGGTGCCGCTTTGATACAACCTTTGATACACCTCTTTACATTTGCGCAGCCGTGCAAATTGCCGTTGCGCCTCCTGCTTGTCACAATATACCTTCCAGCAACCTGTGCACTTGCAATGTTTCCCGCCGTGTTGAATAAATCCAATGACATCGCCCAGTGGATAGCCCAAAAACAGCCCAATTTCATGTGGGAATCCACTTGCTTCCTGCATTCTTTCCTGCAACCGTTCCAAACAGCCTTCCACGTTTTCCGGATATCCATAACGCGTTAGAAATTCTTGTGCGCCCGGCTGCATGAGGTCGCGCAACAACCGTTCTTTCCGGTAGGCATAAATCAAGGCGCTGTCCCCTGGCCCCCGCAAAATCTGCACGCGCACACCCTTTTGCCGCAGTATGCTATCCCAATGCGCCACCTCTTTTTCCAATGCACCGGAGTGTGGCTGACGCAACAAATTTGCCGTTTTCAATCCCGCCAGCGTAGGGGCGCAATGCTCTATTAGCAACCGCTCCAACATGCTTCAACACCCTTTCTGCCCGCACAGTGTTCCTCCAATATTTTTGTCAGCGCCGCCGCACTGCTCGAATGCGTCCGCGCTACCGGAATGCCGGCGCGTTTCGCTTCACCCAGCGCACATCCCACCATTTTATGAGAAGCTGTCGCCGTGAACAAAACCATCAAATCCGGCGCTCCCAAGTTCTTTTTCAGCGCGCCATGTTTTTTGGCAAACACTTTTGCACGGCAGCCGAAGGATTTACAAATCGCTTCATACTGGTACACCATCCGCTCATTGCCGCCAATAATAACGATACTCATTTACGTCACCTCTTTCCTCTCTCATTTTTTCTATAGGCTTATCGCCTTATCCTACCGTACCTATGCTTTCTTTTGAAATACGGTATCTTATGTAGTCTGTGGCACAAGTTAGTTTTAGCTAACCGTCGTAGAAAAAGAAAACTGCTCTTTCCTTTCTTTTAGCAGTTTGTCTTGACTAACTGAATAATACCACTTTACCACTTTTTTCTGGTTCTGTCAAGCCCCTTTTTCAAGTTTTTTCATAATTTTCTGTTTTTCTTCCGAAAAAAACGCCAGACGGCACACCAATCATGCAGCAAGCGCCCGAACCATGACGCCTGCAAAAGCAGACGGTTGTGCAAAAAAAAGAAGCTCCCTGCACTCCATGGCAAGGAACTTCCTCATATGCACATCACACCGCTTGCGGTGTGGCAAATGTTATTTTTTCTCAGCGATTTCCGCCGTAATCAATTCAATAAATTCTTCTTTTGTCATGCCCTGTGTTTTTTGGCTGTCCCGCCGGCGGACGGAAACCGTATTTTCTTCCTGTTCCCTATCGCCTACCACCAGCATATAGGGAATTTTGGCAAGCTGCGCTTCCCGGACTTTGAAGCCCGTTTTTTCCTGCCGTTCGTCCACTTCACAGCGTACGCCCCGCGCTTTAAGCTGCTCACACAATTGCTCCGCATAGTCGTTGTTGCGGTCGGTGATGGGCAGCACTTTCACCTGCACCGGCGCCAGCCACGCCGGGAATTTACCCGCATAGTGCTCCGTTAAAATGCCGATGAACCGTTCCATGGAACCAAACACCACGCGGTGAATCATGATGGGGCGGTGTTTCTGTCCGTCTGCCCCGGTATACTCCGCTTCAAAGCGCAGCGGCAGCTGGAAATCCAACTGAATCGTGCCGCACTGCCACGTCCGTCCAATGGAATCCTCCAAATGGAAGTCAATTTTGGGTCCATAAAATGCGCCGTCTCCTTCGTTGACCACATATTCCAGCCCCAGTTCCTCCAATGCCTGCCGCAATGCGTCCGTTGCGTTTTCCCAATCCTCGTCGCTGCCCATGCTGTCCTCCGGACGGGTGGACAGTTCCACATGGTATTTAAACCCAAACAGATTATACACCTCGTCAATCAGGCGCACCACGCCTTTGATTTCCGGTTTGATTTGCTCCGGCGTCATGAAGATGTGCGCGTCGTCCTGCGTGAAGCAGCGCACGCGCATCAACCCATGCAGCGCGCCGGATTTTTCATGCCGGTGCACAATCCCCAGCTCGCCGACCCGCATCGGCAAATCACGGTAAGACCGCGGTTCGCTCTTGTAGACCAGCATACCGCCGGGACAGTTCATGGGTTTGACCGCAAAGGTGACGTCGTCGATTTCCGTGGTATACATGTTTTCTTTGTAATGATCCCAGTGTCCTGACGTTTCCCACAACTCGCGGTTCAGCATAATGGGCGTGGAAATTTCCACATAACCTTCCCGCGTATGAATGTCCCGCCAATACTGGGTCAGCGTATTTTTCAGCACCATACCCTTGGGCAGGAAAAACGGAAATCCCGGACCTTCCTCCATCAGCCGGAACAAGCCCAGCTCCCGGCCCAGCTTGCGGTGGTCGCGTTTTTTCGCTTCTTCCAGCCGTTCCAAATGCTCCTTTAAGTCTGTCTTATTCGCAAACGCCGTCCCATAGATACGGGTCAACATTTTATTTTTCTCGCTGCCCCGCCAGTATGCGCCCGCAACGCTGGTCAGCTTGAATGCTTTGACCGCCGATGTATAGGTCA
>CBCTHD010000111.1:0-7013 GCA_965146615.1 uncultured Clostridia bacterium | reverse complement strand
AAACCGTGCAAATACCGCAAACGCCCGCGTCCGGTACTGCATCAAATGTGCAGCCTACACCACTTCCGGGGGAGAATCAAGATAATGTCGCTGTCTTGCCGCCGCCGGCGCCGGAAACGGACGAAGCACAGAAGGGAAATACCACAATTTCTGAGACGGCAGCGCCTGCCGCTGTGCCAAATGTACAAGGGGCGACCAATGCGGACGAGGAACAACAGCCGGATGTGGCGCCTACAGAAGCAACAGATATACCGCTGCTGCAACTAACCCAACCGCCTGTTTTGCCAGGCAACAGCGGAAGTGTCACCAGCAGTGGTGGCAGTGGTGGCGGCAGTGACGATGCGCCCGGCAACACGTTGCTGGGACCAATCGTAGGCGCGGCGCCGGGATTTACGTCCCTTGACGCACTGCGCGCCGCCTGTGATTTTACCTTCCATGCACCCGGTACGCTGCCGGCAGGGTGTCAGCTGAGCAATATGGATTTGCTGCAAGACAACAAGATTCAGCTTACCTACAGCGGTAGTTGCGACTTCACCTTTTTGGCGGCGCCGGGAAGCGACGATATCAGCGGCGATTCCGGCAGCTATGAGGAAATTTCCACGCACGCGACCGGACACGGCGTTGTGACATTTCGTGGCAGACAAGGGCTGGTCTATACCGCCGTATGGCAGGAGGGAACCGTCAGCTATGCCATACGGTCGGCAGGTCTGACGCCGGAATGTATGCTTCCGATAATTGATGGCATACCGTAAAGCGATCCATGAAAAACGACGGCAAATAAGCGAAAAGAAAGGCGCATAAAAAGGGGCTGTTCCAAGGAACAGCGCCTTTTTATGCAATGGCGATTCGCAAACCGATCGCCGGTTAATCTAAAATATAAACAGTGACGCTTCTTCTGCCAAACTGTAGCGCCTGGGAATGGGAAGAGAAGAATAGGTCCACTCTGTTTCCCTTGATGGCGCCACCTGTATCGCCCGCAACCGCATAGCCATAATCAGCAGAGCCGTCATTAGATGCAATATACAAACGGGTACCCAGCGGGATTACGCTCGGGTCAACCGCTACCACGCCGGGAGCGGCTTTCATACCGCTTGCCGTCACGCCATAACCCGGGTCGCCGGGGTTTTTACCGCAGCTTGCATAAGATAAATCATACGCCGATGCGTTACAGGTAAGCGCGCGGCTGTAGGAAAAACTACCCGCCGATGCCACCGTATGTCCACCGCTACGGGATGCCAGCGTTTCCGCTTGACGCAGCGGAGATTTGGTGCCATATTCGACAATTTCGCTCACGGGTTCCGTCACAATGCGCTCGCCCACCCAGTCTTTAGCGGTTTCTACGCCGTTTTCCGTTATAACGTTGTAAACAACTTCCTTTTGCCCTGACGTCCCCTGCTGCACAACGTTGCGCGTGCCGCGCTCCAGTTGACTGTTGGGTTTTTCTATTGTTTCGTATGGAACTTCTACGTATTCTGTCACCGCGTTTTGCGCGATGCGCGTAATGGTGATTTGCGTCTCCGCGGTTACCACAGAATCCAATGCCGGGCTGACCACGTCCATTTCGCCGAGCACAATACCGTTCTCCGCCAAAACGTCGGAAACCGGTTTGTCCACCGTGCGGATGTTAATCGCTTCCGTCCCGTTCATCAGCGTCAAATCAAAAGCCCGTTTAATCACAATGCTGTCCTCGCGGCGCAGCTTCATGCCCGTCGCCGGAGTAACTTCATCTTTTTCGTTTAAAACAATGCCTTGTTTCTCCAGCACATCGCCAACGGTCTGTTTCAGCGTCCGCAGCTGTACTTGGGTTTCTCCGTCAAACACAGTCACCGCGCGCATTTGTAGCAGCACGGCGCCCGTCGTGACAAGCAATGTCATTGTGGCAAACAACGCCACCCACATTTGTTTCGATGCGATCCATTCTTTCGCTGCCGCAAGAGTTCGCGCTTGGGTTTGCGGCAGCTTCATACTTTTTATGTTGATCATTTTAAAATTCCCTCCAAAATTCTGTCTGGTCCATGTATGCGTCACAGTCCTGTTTCATCATTCTAAAAAGGAACAAATCGGTTACAAACTATTTACTAAATTGTTGTTGGGTCCGATTTTCACTCATTGTACTACAAAAGATTTTTGTTGTCAAATCCGTTAATTTTTTTGCACAATCCCTATTTTAACGTAAAGTTGCATAAAAGTTTTTTATTATTACCTCCAAATTTTATTATTATTGTCAAAGTGAAAAAGATTCCTTTGTGAAGAATGTAGGAATTTTCTCCATGCATCTATTATATGCCGATTGTTTTGTAAAATATACATTTTTGTAACCAAAATGTAAGAATATTACCAATTTTGTGCAATTATTATAATTTTTAATGGATAATTTATGCAATTTAACCAATGTTTGTCCATAATTGCGTAAAACTGCGGTGCCAATTTGTGTGATTTGTAGAAAATCTAACAAGGTATTTATAAAAGGAAAGTTTTATCGTATAATAAAATAATAGGGAGTATGGTTCCCGGGGCGTATGGTACGCGGCAAAGACAACATGATGATGCAAAAAATAATATATATATAGGAAGAAAGTAGGAGTGGGGATTAAATGGCGGAAAAATTCAATATAGACAATTTGCAAAAAAAGGATCGGATTCATTTTATCGGCGTGGGCGGCGTGAGCATGAGCGCATTGGCGGAAATTCTGCTCACCAAAGGATTTCAGGTGTCTGGTTCCGACCGGGAGACTTCGCCGGGCGT
This sequence comes from uncultured Clostridia bacterium, assembly GCA_965146615.1. GTDB lineage: Bacteria > Bacillota > Clostridia > RUG12999 > RUG12999 > JAAWTG01. Next base: position 4,267 of record CBCTHD010000111.1, on the reverse strand, counting down.
TCGCAAATTGCAAAAGCTGGGGCTGACCTTTTATTTAGGACAGGAAGCGTCCCATGTCATGGAGGCGACGCTGGTGGTATTCACTGCTGCAATCAGTGACGATAATCCCGAATTGGTTGCGGCAAGACAACAGGGCATTCAAACCATTACGCGCTCCGAACTGTTGGGCGCCATTATGAAAGACTATCCGTATTCTATCGCCGTCAGCGGCACACACGGTAAAACGACCACCACTAGTATGCTGGCGGAAATTTTGCTGGCGGATAGCTGTGACCCTACGATTTTGGTGGGCGGCAACCTGAAAACCATCGGCGGTAATCTGAAATTGGGGCAGGGACCTTATTTTCTGGCGGAAGCCTGTGAATACTGCCGTAGTTTTCTGGATTTCTTTCCCTATTGTGCAGTGGTGCTCAACGCCGAACCGGATCATCTGGATTACTATAAAGACAAAGAGGATTACCAAGGCGCGTTTCGCGACTTTGTGAAACAGGTGTCTTATGATGGGTTTTTGGCAGTCAATGCAGACGATGCGGACGTGATGGACATTGCAAAGGAAGCGGCAGATATGAAACTGGTTCGCTTCGGTATCGCGGCGGAGCATTTGGATGTTGCGGCGCGTAACATTCGCAAGGAGGACGGCAAAATCCGCTACGATTTGGAGGTGCAAAACAACGTTTTGACAACTGTGACGCTGCAGGTTTCGGGAAGCCACAACATTCTCAATTCCCTCGCGGCGCTATCCATTGCCTATGGTCTGGGTCTGGATATGCATAAATCTGCGCGGGCGTTGGCTAAATACAGCGGTGTGGACCGTCGGTTTCAATATAAAGGACGCTGTGTCGGAGCGGATGTTTATGACGATTACGCGCATCATCCGACAGAAATCAAAGCGACACTGGCCGCAGCGCAGCAACTGGGGTATCGCAAAATTTGGTGCGTGTTTCAGCCGCATACCTATTCGCGCACGAAGGAATTTTTCGACGGGTTCGCCCATGCGTTCAGCGGCGTAGATACACTGATTTTGGCAGATATTTTTGCCGCGCGGGAAATTGACGACGGCAGCATTTCTTCCAAAATGCTGGCGGGAGAAATTAAACAGAGTGGAATTCCTACTTTTTATATGAAGAATTTTGACGACATTGTGGCATATCTCAAGGAATATGCGGAGCCGGGAGAGTTGATTATTACGATGGGAGCGGGCGACGTGACGAAAATTTCCGATATGCTGACAGAAGGGGACAGGAGCTGAATTACAAATGGCATTCACACAAAAGACACTCGAATTTTTGGCAGAAAACCGTATGCGCAACAGCCGGGACTGGTTTCATGCGCACAAGGCGGAATATCAAGCGCATGTCATGCAGCCGCTGGTACAGCTGTCTGAAGCATTAGCGCCCATTATGGAACAAATTGATTCCCAGTTTGTGACCGCGCCCAAGGTAAATAAAACGATTTCACGCATTTACCGCGACAACCGGTTTACCAAGGATAAATCGCTTTACCGTGAACATATGTGGGTGGTGTTTATGCGGGATAAACACCTGTTTACCGAACCGCCGGCATTGGTGTTTGAATTTTGGCCGGACGGCTATTTCTATGGCTGCGGCTACTACTGCGCGTCCTCTCGGGTCATGGAGGCAATGCGGCAGCTGGTGCTGAAGGATGACAAAACCTATCGCGCAGCGCAGCGGGCACTGGACGGGCAAAAAGAATTTCAATTGGACGGTGAGTTGTATAAACGGCCCCACTATCCGGATCAGCCGGAGAAAAAACGCGCATGGCTGGAGCGGCGCGGCATGTCTGTGCTACATGCGGGCGCGGATGTGCGCGACATCTATGATCCCAATTTGGCGTCCCGTCTGGCGGAAGGTTTTCAGGCGCTGAAACCGGTTTATGATTTTTTTATTGCCTCGGCAGAGCTGTCCAAACGGGGATGATGCTCCATACATAGATGTGACGCAGACGGAAAACAGCAACGCTATAAAACAAGCCCCATTGCAGAGACCTGCAATGGGGCTGTTTTGGTTGCTGCCGGAAAGCTGCCCAGTGATTTTAGAGCATTTCGATTAACGCCCATACGTCGGGACTTGCAGCATTCCCTACCGGGACGCTTGCCCGCCGCCTTGGGCTGATGCTACATAGTGGCTGCACGCTTTTTCATAACAATCACGTGATTTTATTCGTGGAAAAATGCAGTGCCCGCACGCAACCGGGTAATACCGATTCCTGCCTTTTGCGTAATGTTGAATGTAATAGCGGCAGGTTTCGCATGTGTTTTCTTGTTCCATTATTATCACCTCAAAGTTATAATAGCTTAAACATCATTTTATTGCAAGTGATTTTGCAAAAAAAGACCGCTAGGCGCAATAAAATGTCGTATAGGAGTAATTGCAGATGTAAAAAAATGCCAGATGATTTACCTCTGCGGTGCGCGTGCCGCTATTGTGGCACGTGTGCCATTTCCTTATAGAAGGGTGGATTTTTGGAATATATAATTTTAGTATGACTGATTCTCCGAGGAAACAAAACAAATTGAAATAGACAAAATATGCAAAGCACTACACTGCCAAGTAAGCGACTTATTTGAATACATTGAAGAAAATAATATAGAAGAATAATAATGGGAAGATATAAGGAAAACCATGATATGCGAGGCATAAAATAAGAGTGGTAAAAACCTCGTAAATCAAGGCTTTTGCCACTCTTTAGTTTGTCGCTTAAATCTGCTTTACGATACTGAAAGATAACAGGCAATAAGCGATTATATGTCGCTCTTGTGGCAAGTGCAACCCGCACAAAGCTATAAAGTAGATACCATATCAAACAGTGCCATTTGTTCGTTACCTGAAAGCAATTCATTTTGTTGTCCGTTCACAGTGTAATTTGTTAAAAGTGCTTCAATAACTGGATTCCTGTTTTTTTCTTTTGCTCCAACATGATAAAAATGTTCCCGTGTAATCTTTTCACAATCGCCCCACACTAAAGCAATATAATCATTTTGTCGATAGTCATTGTGGTCCCAAGTAGAAAGCATAAACCGTGCATTACTATCAACTAATGATTTATGTAGTGAAATTTCTGCTTGCTCATCCCAGCTATCATAATAATCAACGTGCCTGCCAATATACGGTGGGTCACAATAAATAAAGTCATTCTTTCCTGCCATGGATATTGTTTCTTCAAATGATTGACAAATAAAACTCCAATCATATTTTTGAAGCAAATCAGACACATGCGCAACTTGGTTGACTATTTTTGTTACATATGCCTTTGCAAATCGTTGTGGTTTATGCCCATATGGAACATTAAAATCATAGCTTTTATTGAACCTAATCATTCCATTAAAACAGGCTCGATTAAGGAACAGAAAGTCAAGTGGATTATGTTCCTGATTAAAGCGTGTACGAACTATATAATAATATTCGTCATCCCCTTGTTCTAATAATTTCCCCTCGCGCTCAAGAAATTCTCGAACAATATATGGCGTAATAAAGCCTTTCTTGATTTGATTATAGAATTCAATAATATGCGGATTTGTGTCTGCAAAAATTGCGTAGTGTGGTTCAACATTAAAACCGACAACGCCTGACCCCATAAAAGGCTCAATCCAAACAGAATTTTTATCTATAACAACACTTTGCTTTATCAGTGGAACCAATTTCGTTTTTATTCCCTGTATTTTAATTGGAGGTACATATACCGTATCTTTCATCTTGTTCTCCTTTTTGCGGCTTTAGGGTTATTTAAGGTTGCCGGCAAGCCGCGATATGCTAAATATTCTTCAAAAGAGGACAATTTCTTGCGCTTTCCATTCATAAGAATTTCGATTTTTCCGAAATTAGTCCAATAGTCATCAAATAATTCTTCTCCGGCTTTAGCGAATACACCATTTCCACTTAAAATATCTTCAATCCTTTGAATACTTCCGATATTTGCTGTATTACCGCTACCGCCTTTATCACTTGCGATTTTCCATTTTTCTTCAGCGAAAAACAAGAAATTTTTAATAACAGCAGGTATACTCTCTATCTCATCAATAGAATAGATATGCGTTTCCTCGTTTTTATTCAATGTAGTGCGTGAATAGATAATACCTAAACAAAAATGTCCGCTATAATCGTCATATGGATATTGAATATTCTTTGTGCTGGTTCGATTGATGAAATATTCACCATGCGAGCCAAGTGTAAAACCGTTACAAAAACCGGGATAATATTTATCTCTGTATGTAGTTTTCAAGTCAACAGCAAATTTAATATCGCGATTC
>CBCTHD010000110.1:0-7052 GCA_965146615.1 uncultured Clostridia bacterium | reverse complement strand
TGTTTTAGTTGGAACGCAGCAGCGCGCACAAACTTTTGCACAGACATTGCTGGAAAACGGTATTTCGTCTACTTTTAGCAATGATGGAACGCCGGCAGCGGCGGGACAGGTTGTGCTGCATGAAGGGTCCTATACCCGCGGATTTGAATATCCCCTGCTTGGACATGTATTTATCAGCAGCCGCGAACTATTTGGTGGACAACGAAAAAAAGTGCGAAAACGAAAAATGAAGGGTGAGCGCATCCGCTCTTATCAAGATTTAGAGGAAGGCGACTATGTTGTTCACCAGGTACATGGAATCGGACGTTATCTTGGTATTAACCGGATTGAAGTAGATGGAAAAATCAAAGATTATTTAAAAATCGTGTACCAAGGAAACGATATTCTCTATGTGCCCGCCACACAGCTTGATAGTATTAACAAGTATCTGGGTGCGGATGCAACGGGTGTGAAACTGAATAAGATGGGCGGCGCTGATTTTGCAAAGGCAAAAGCAAGAGTGCAGAAAAATGCGGAAGATATTGCAAAACAATTAGTCGAGCTTTATGCACAGCGCCAGACGACAAAAGGCTTTGCATTTTCACCGGACACAGATTGGCAAAACGCATTTGAACAATCATTTGAATATGAAGAAACAGAAGACCAGCTGTCCTGCATTCAGGACATCAAGCGGGATATGGAATTGCCTAAGCCGATGGATCGCCTGCTTTGTGGCGATGTTGGATTTGGAAAAACGGAGGTCGCTATTCGTGCCGCATTTAAAGCGATAATGGATGACAAACAAGTGGCATATTTGGTGCCCACCACCATTTTGGCACAACAGCAGTACAATACCTTTCAGCAGCGAATGAAGGATTATCCGGTGCAAATTGAGATGCTGTGCCGATTCCGTACTCCAAAGCAACAAAAGGAAATTGTGCAGAAAGTAAAAAACGGCAGTATCAATATCATTATCGGAACGCATCGCTTGCTGCAAAAGGACGTAGCATTTCGAGATTTGGGGTTACTTATCATTGACGAAGAACAGCGGTTTGGTGTCAAGGATAAGGAAAAAATCAAGGCACTGAAGCAAAATATTGACGTTTTAACATTGACAGCAACCCCTATTCCGCGTACACTGCATATGGCAATGATTGGTATACGCGATATGAGTGTTATATCCAATCCACCAGAAAATCGGCATCCTGTACAAACCTTTATTTTGGAGTATGACCGCGATGTCCTGCGGGAAGCGATTCAAAAAGAATTGGGGCGCGGGGGGCAGGTCTATTATGTCCACAACCGCGTGGAGGGAATCGAACGGATTGCAGAAGAAATTTCCAAAATGGTGCCGGAAGCCCGAATCGCAGTGGGGCATGGTAAAATGAGCGAACGGGAACTGGAAGAAATTATGATGGAAACGTTGGCAGGGGAGATTGATATTCTTGTATGTACCACCATCATTGAAACCGGTTTGGATATTCCGAACATTAACACCATTATCATAGAAAATGCAGACTGTATGGGCTTGGCACAGCTATACCAGCTGCGGGGCAGGGTAGGGCGTTCTACCCGGTTAGCATATTGCTATCTCACCTACCGCAAGGATAAAGCCTTGCAGGAAGTGGCAGTCAAACGGCTCATGGCCATTAAAGAATTTACCGAATTCGGCTCCGGCTTTAAAATAGCTATGCGAGACTTGGAAATTCGCGGCGCCGGTAATTTACTTGGTGCACAACAGCATGGCGCAATGGAGGCGGTCGGTTATGATATGTACTGCAATTTGTTGCAGAAAGCGATTGCACGGCAGCAAGGAAAGCTAGTGGAAGAAGAAATTATCACTTCTATTGAGCTAAGTGTAAATGCCTATATTCCGGATGATTTTATTGAAAGTCATGCGCTTCGGATTGAACTTTATAAACGGATTGCATCTGTCACGACGCTCCAAGATGCACGAGATGTCACTGATGAAGTCATAGACCGATTTGGCGAACCTCCGATCCCGGTAACAAACTTAATTCGCATCGCACTCCTCAAACATCAAGCCTCCACCTGTGGTATCAGTGATATCATTCAAAAAAATGGTCGATTGCTATTTTATTTGACGCCGCATTGTACTTTGCAACCGGAGAAAATTAAGGAACTGGCGAAACAACATCTTGGAAAGCTGTTGTATTCCAATGGTGAAAAACCATATTTGACGTATTTACTCGAAAATACTGGTGAAGAAGCGATATTGGATACCATTGCCGAAATATTAAATTCCATGAAATGATTGCATTCTGATATAAAATAGTGTATAATAAATATATTATTACCTTTAAATGATATGGAAAGTGAGGACAAACAAATGAAACATGGAGTAAAAGTCATCGGTTTATTGATGGCAGCAATGTTATTACTGGCTGGGTGTAGCATTGAAAATATTGCCTATGCTATGACTATCAATGGAGAGCAGGTTCCTCTTGCGGAGTATAAATACATTTTTGAGAGCAGCAAGAGCATGATTGCACAGGAAATCAGCAGCGATGGAAATGTAGACTGGGAGACTGCTACGTATGAAGGAAAAAGTGCAAAAGAAGCTGTTCATGATGAAGCGGTGGATCAACTCACACAGTTATATGTCGGGGCACAGTTGGCAGAAGAAGCCGGAATTACAGCAGACAACCAAAGTAACCAGTATGTCAGCAATGTTCGCAACCAGTTAATACAAAATGCTGGCAGTGAAGACATCTATAAAGCCTATTTAAAAGAAATTGGGACAACAGACGATGCAGTGAAAAGCATTTATGAAAAAAGCTATTTAATGAACATGCTTCTAAACAAATATATGGAAGAAGATCCGGAATATCAGCCAAGCGAAGAAGAACTGAAAACGTATTTTTTTGACAATTATGTCAAAGCAAAACATATTTTGTTTACCACTATTGATGATGCCGGCCAGCCATTAGATGATGCAACTGTTGCACAGAAAGAACAGAGCGCAAAAGATACATTAGCGCAGTTACAGAATGGAGCCGATTTTGACACATTAATGAATGAACGCACAGAGGACCCAGGACTCGCAACCAATCCAGATGGATATATTTTTGGAAAAAATATGATGGACCCTGCATTTGAGACTGCTGCATATGCGCTAAATCCTGGTGAAATTAGTGACATCGTTGAAGGATCCTATGGCTATCATATTCTGAAACGGCTTGAATTAACTGATGCAGATTATGAAGAATTTCAAGCTGAAGAAATTCAGTCCGGTGTAACCGGTGCTAATTATATTCAGAATGATTTGCTGTATGGTAAATTTGAAAAAATGTTAGAAGAAGCTACTGCTTCCATGACAGTTGAGAGGAATGAAAAAGAACTGGCAAAACTAAGTTTTGATACAGAATCTTCTAATTAATATTTTTTGAAAACAGCTGGATACCCTATGAATGACTGGTATTTCCAGCTGTTTGTTAATTCTGATACTATCGAAGAATAACCAAAAAGTGGGGCTGCAAGAAAGTCTCTGTTTTCAGAAAATTTCCCGACAAAACCATGGTAATTGCATGTGGTTTTGTCGGGATTTTATAATTGCGTGATATTTATTTTTGTTCGCCGGAAAAAAGGGTGGGGAAGTAATTGCTTATCCTTCATTTAATGGATTATGTTTCATGGCGTCGCGAATCTGCTCATTTTCCAAATGCGTATAAATTTGCGTAGTGGACAAATTTTGATGTCCTAAAATTTCCTGAAGAATACGAACGTCTACGTGTCCATAACGATGCATGAGCGTAGCTGCGGTATGTCGTAGTTTATGCGGTGAATATTTTGCCGGATCTAGGCCGGATTGCTCAATGTATTTTTTCACAATCACACCTACCATTTTCGTGCTAATGCGGCGTTTCTGTTTTGATATAAACAGGGCGTCGCGATCCGTCACGCCATCTGTAGGGCGGACGCGTAAATAGTTTTGTAGCGCCGTGATACAGGGAGCATTTAAATAGATAAAACGCTCTTTATTTCCTTTACCCAATATGCGAATGCTGTCGCCCTGAATATCGCTGATATTGATATTCACCAACTCTGATAAACGGACACCACAGCTGAGAAATAAGGTAATGATGCAAATATCGCGTTCATTCATAGTTTGGCTTACTGTTTTAACAAGTTTTTTGGATTCTTCCAAAGTCAAATAGCGTGGCTGTGTTTTTTTGAGTTTTGGTGTTTCCAAATCCGCAGCGGGATTTTGTTTTAAAATACCGGCTCTACTTGTCACATAATGAAAAAAGGAGCGTAAACTCGCCACTTTTCGAGCACGTGCTGGCGCTGCATTGTTTTTATAACGGTTCACAAAGGATAAGAATTCGTATAAATCACTTAGTGTTATGGTCTGCAAAAAATTTGCATCAATATCCAAGATGGAAACTTGGTCGAGTTCATCATAATTTTGTGGCGCTAACTTCCGGTATACTTTCATAAATCGAAAAAAAGTACGTAAGTCATAATAATACTCTTTTACGGTGCCATCTGATTTTCCTTTAATGACAGATAGGTAATTTAAAAATTCGCGTAAGATGGGAGGGCTATCCACATATGCAGGCATGTTCATCGCTCCTTTGCTTTTCCTTCTAATTAGACAAAATTAGTATTTTGTCTAATTAGATTTTATCAAAAATAGGACTGTTTGTCAAGTAATCAGTCCTATAAATTTGATTCATGTAATTTTAAATCTGTTCCCAGCAATTGCACTCTGTTTCTTTGCTGCATCAAACGCTCTTGCCATCTCTAGCGACATTTGTTTCTTGTCTGAACACTTTATGTAGCTTATCGATATAGCTTTTACTTACTGTATTTTGATCAGACAATACTTTTAATAATTTTTCAAAGCCATCAAGTTCATGTTGCCAGTTGCTAATACCTGCTTTTTTCATCATTTTTTCAAAACACAGCGGTAAACGACTATCTTTGCGAAGATAATACTTGAAATTCATAATCCACAATTTAGTTAAATGCACCCATTTATCATTTTGAAAAGTTTGCGGATTGTAATGAAAATTTTCTTCATTATAAATTCCGATGTCTAAGAAGCAAAAAGGATTTTCACAATCAATGAACATAGAAACTACAAATTTCTGTGGCATTAAACTGTTAGCAAAATCAACCCATAAAGGAGCATATGTTATTTTCATAAATTCCGTTATTTTTAATAGTGCTATATCTGGTTTTATATCTCTGATATTGACAACCAAATCAATATCTGAATAACAATCCGCATGACCTTCCGCACGACTACCTACTTTCTGCACACTCGTTACAAAACCAAACGTTTCTATTTTTCTGCAGATTTCAGTAATATTTTGCTCATTAAATTCCATTACTACTAGCCCTCCCAATCCCTACAAATTCTGACCGGTAGTTTATCTTGTCAAAGAAAACATTTTAGAAACTTCTTGTATTGATAATAACAATGTTTGAAAATTTTTCGCTTTTTTAGAGCCTTCTTTAAACGGAACATCTTCTGGAACACTTGGAACTTTATTTGCGAAATAAATGCCTTCTTTGTTAATCGCCATTAAGTAATATTCGTTTTCCAACTGCTGACTTGTCCAAGTTTCTTCATCAGTAGCAATGATAGAAACCAGCAACGTCGTTTTTTTCTGCGGCCAACCGTATACATAATTAAAGTCTGTATACGTAATTCCATTTTCTACATGTTCATTTACTTCATAATTATCTTCCCAAACTAACGGTATTTCAAAATTAAAGCCCAGCGTTTCATTTTCATAATTCTGAGATTTTCTTTGCTCCGTTTGGGTGCCTCAACCGGCAAAACAGCCTAAAATCAATATACAGACTGCTAGCCAAGTATATTTTTTCATGCGTTCATCACATTCCTTACTTATGTATTATTTACTAATGATAATGATAGAAATTATATAACAATTATGACGGTTAAACCGTCATAATTGTTATTTTTTATCTTAAAGAGGGTTTACAACAGATAATACCATAGTATCAGCTGTTAAGTGTGATTGGAATATTGTTTCAATATCTGCCCTGGTAATCTCCTGATATACTTGCACACTATCCAACATATCAATATTTTGTAAAATATTGCGTGCGTACATATTGGTATATTCTTCCGCATCATCGAGTGCCCGTAAAAATCGTCCTATACGCATACGTTTCATTCGTTCTAAGGCTTCATCCGTAAATTGGAAGCTGTCGACAGCTTTTTTCACACGTTCCGCTACTTGTCTCGGATCATCACTTTCACCAGCAATTTCTGAATAGGCAAATTCCAGACCACCTGTATAGGCATAAGAAAAACTACTGGAAATCAGCCCTTGTCCATACAAGGCGTTATATAGGTCAGAGCTTTTGCCAAGCAGTAAATCCAATGCAATCTTACAGTATAATTTATGTTTTAACAACGCTTTTCCTTCATACAGCTGATTATCTTTGAATCCGATATAAAACAGCGGTTTTGCAACGCTGAGCGCAGCCTCCTGATATGGTTTATAAATGGTAGCCGGCTCTTGTGGATACTTTCTTGCAACTGGTTTCGCGGATTCCATTTCCTTTAATGTCGCATCAATGGTTGATTTGATTTTTTCAGCACGCTCATTCGCAACAATACAAAGCGCCATGTTGGACGGATGATAAAACGTATTATAACAAGTATATAATGTATCTTTTGTAATTTCCGCAATGCTTTCCACTGTGCCGGCAATATCCACTTTAACAGGATGGTTGTGGTACAGGCAGCCCAACATATTAAAAAAAGCCCGCCAGTTGGGATCATCGTCATACATTCTTATTTCCTGACCAATAATTCCTTGCTCTTTTGCTACATTTTCCTCTGTAAAATAAGGTGTTTGCACGTAATGTAGCAACGTCTTTAAATTTTCTTCAAAGGAGTTGGTGCACCAAAAATAATAAGCTGTAATATCCGAAGAAGTAAACGCATTGGCAGAAGCGCCATATTTACTGAAGGTGTCGAATACATTTTCACCGTCCGGCTGTTCAAACATTTTGTGTTCCAAAAAGTGGGCGACGCCATCGGGTACTTGGATATACTGTTCCTCATG
>CBCTHD010000109.1:0-7174 GCA_965146615.1 uncultured Clostridia bacterium | reverse complement strand
AAAGATAAAAACAGAAAAAAAAAGAATCGTTTTTACAGATATAACAGCGCTGAGAATTACTGAAATTGAACTCTAGACCAATAATGATTTTATCATTACCTCTACAGAAAATTCTGAATTTGAAAGGGCAAAGCCTTACAGCGTAAGCCGAACTGTTAAAAATACCACAACGGAGGATTCCGAAGGCGTTATGATTATGGCGCTGTATGACCATGATAATCTTATATCATTAGATATAAGTGAAACAAAAGTTATTGAGGCGGGTGCGCAGCAGAGTTTTTCCACTGAAATTGACATTCCGGATAACGCGCTGAATAATAGCTATATAAAGTTAATGATGTTTGAGAATTTCGATTCATTAAAACCTTTGATGAAGTCAGAAACTATAATAGCTGACGAGCTATCCGGAAAACTGGCTGTGTCTTCTGTATTCGGAGATGGTATGGTATTGCAGAGAGATAAGCCAATCCATGTATGGGGAAAAGGTCTGGACGGTGATACCATCACTGTTGAGTTGAATAATCAGTCGGTTCAGACAACTGTACAAAATGGTATATGGGAAGTGTATCTTGAACCGGAAACAGCAGGCGGTCCCTATACAGTGAGCATTGCAGGTCAGTATGAAAGTAAAAAAATAAATGATGTTTTAATAGGTGAGGTATGGCTTTGTTCTGGACAGTCAAATATGAACATGAGTCTTGCCTGGGCAGAAGGAGGCGCGGCGTCGAATGAAATATTGACGGCAGATTACCCGGAAATAAGGGCATTCCGAGCAAGTGTATCCGAGTCAAGCGAGCCGCAATTCAGTGTTGATAGCCGTTACTGGGAGCAGGCGTCGCCTTCAACAGTTGGCTACTGGTCAGCGGTGGCATATTACTTTGCAAAAGAACTTCATCAGGAGTTGGATGTGCCTGTTGGAATTATCGTTTCAGCGCTCGGCGGCACAGATATACAAACATGGATAAGTGAGGAGGGAATAGCTTCCGTTGAATCGCTTGTTACAACTGACAGGCAGACTTCATCAATATATTATAACAATGCAATTGCCCCTGTAGCCGGCTATACATTAAAGGGATTTGTATGGTATCAGGGTGAAAACAATGCAAGGATTACAAATTCTGAAGTGTTTAAATACGAACAATTTCAGACGGCGCTTATTCATGATTGGCGCAACAAATTTGCTGACGATTCCCTTCCATTTTACATTACTCAATTGCCTAATATGATAAGGGAATCATCACCGGTATGGCAATATTTGCGCGAACAGCAGTTATTTGCGGCAACGCATGTAACCAATACCGGAATGGCGGTCACAATAGATGTAGGCGATCCACTGGATATACATCCGCATAACAAAGCGCCTGTCGGACATAGACTTGCATTGCTGGCACTGGATAACACTTACGGTAAAGAAGTTGTTTCGTCCGGTCCTGTATTTATGGGTGCAGAATTTGAAGGCGAAAAGGTGATTCTTCATTTTGATACAGAAGATTTAGTACTTAATGATGATAAGTTGTATTCCGGATTTGTCATTTGTGGTGAAGATAAAGTATTCTATCATGCTAAAGCACAGGTGTCAGGAAGTGATATAATTTTATCAAATGAAAATGTAAACAAGCCGATAGCGGCAAGATATGCGTTTGCGAATAATCCATATGTGACGTTGTTTAATTCCGAGGGATTACCTGCCAGTCCATTCAGAACGGACAGTTTTGGTATAGATGAAGCGAAAATGCCGGACGGCAGTGAGGACTTGAGCGCAGCACAGTAATAACGTGGGACTGTAGCAACACGATTTTTGAAATCTGGGTTGACTACAGTCCCTGATTTTTTATTTAATATAGGCATAGCTTTTTACTAGCAATTTAGTGAAGTCTGCCGCAGGACAAGTAGACATGTTTTTTTACAAAAAACTTAATATTATGCAGTATTTACACAAAAATAAGTTATTAATTTATGAGAGTAATGTTTTTGATTTACCCGTTTTGATCCCTTCTAACCGAAAAGCCTATACTACTTTTCGCAAATTTTTAATAAAAGGCGGTTTTATAATGCCGCAAAATTCCGTTTACGGTAAACCTGCTTTGAACGCAATGGTGGCTGATTCCATCATGAAAGGGCTGCGACAATGCGATTTCAAAATCGCTTTATTTACAGCCCACTTTTCCTTATAATTTCGACCGAATTTTCATACGCAGCACACGCACCTTAAATTCTTTCCAATTAAACGGAATAAGCGGATAAAGGTATCCTTTTCCTGCTATGGTCTTGTTCATGGAAACAATACAAGCAATTAACAGCAATCCGCCAGCAAATCCCCAGACACCCAGCCACGCCGTCAAAAGCAGCAAAATAATTCGCATAAATTTCACAGCATAATTAAGTTCCACACTGGGCTGCGCAAAGCCTGCAATCGCCACATATGCCATATATAAAATAGTCTGCGGTACAAACCAACCAACTTCTACAGCAAAATCGCCCAGCAGCAAGGCGCCGATAATGCTCAGTGAATTGCTTAATGCTGACGGCGTATTCAGCGACGCCAATTTTAGCCCATCTGTCGCCACTTCCAAAATTAGCAACTGTAGTAAAATGGGCACATTCACGGGGTCGCTGACCTGGATAAAGGAGAGCCAGGAAGGAAGCGCGGCGCTGTTCTGAATGAGCAGCAGCCAAAGCGGCGTCAAAATCAAAGTCGATAAAAATATCGCATTGCGCACAAACCGCAGATACCCTCCCACCAATGGCGGATAATAATAATCGTCCGGTTCTTGGACGAAATCAAATAACGTGGTAGGCAGCACCATAACTGACGGGCTGTTGTCTACCATGACAATAATTTTCCCATCCAGCAAAGAGGCTGACGCGACATCCGGTCGTTCGGTGTATCGTACTTTGGGAAATGGATTCAGCCATTTTCCACGGATAATACATTCCGCCAAACTTTCCTCCCCCATCTCCAACGCTTTAACGCGCAGTTCCTGAATTCTCTTTTTGAGTTCTTCTACCAGTTCCGGTTCTGCAAAATCAGAAATATACCCAATGGCTACATCTGTTTTAGAGCGCGCACCAACAGAAAACATTTCAAACGTCAGATGCGGATCGCGGATACGCCGTCGAATCAATGCCGTATTGAATACAATCGTTTCCACAAATCCATCTCGCGAGCCACGCAGTACCTTTTCCTTCTCCGGCTCCTCGATTCCGCGGACAGGATAGGTCCTAATATCAATGATAATTGCAGTATCAAAGCCATCAATAAGCAACACACTCGGTCCCGAAAGAACGTTGGTTGCTAAAAGTTCTACATGCTGTTCCGTTGTCACTTCCACATAGGATAGCTTTGCCTCCATAAATTCTTGCGCCGATTTCACATCTTTCATGTCCTCCGGCGTTATTTCAAAAAACGCTTGCAAAATGCGCTGCATGACTTCATCTTTGATAAAACCATCGACGAAATAGAGATAGCTTTTCTTGCCGCCGAACAAAAGCGGACGTTCAATCAAATCAAAACTTTTTTCCACTTGTAGCAACTTGTGCATTTGTTGCTTGTCCTGCTCAATATTTCCGCTTAATTTCATCCGTTTCACCTCTGCTTTTTGTCTTAGCTTCCCCATTTTTTTGGAAATTACTCTTTCTTTTTCCGATACAGGTCAATGCTTCCCGCGCTACATGGGGCAAATTTGTTGCAGCACAATTTTTACAGATTGTAATTTTCTGCAAGACAAAAACGGCGGTAGAAATTGTTCCACCGCCGTCGTATCATTTTGCTAATTATTTATATTTGTTATAAAGCGGACCGAAATTCATGCAAGCGCGGTAATCCGCACCTTCCAAATCCTTGGTTCCAAACGCACTCCATGCACTCGGACGGAAAATATCTTTTTCTTCCACATTATGCATACTAACCGGAATACGAAGCATGGACGCCATGGTGATGAGATCTGCACCGATATGTCCATAGGAAATTGCCCCGTGATTTGCGCCCCAATGATTCATGACATCATAAGCCGTCTTAAACGGGCTTCCCTCTTTCCCATCGCAACGTGGTGCAAACCAGGTACACGGCCAGGTAGGATTCGTCCGTTCCATCAGTTTATCTGAAACGTCATCCGGTAATTTTACCGTCCAACCTTCTGCAATTTGCAGCACCGGTCCCAATCCTTTGACAAGGTTCAGACGAACCATGGTGACAGGCATTTCCGCCCTCGTAGTAAAGTGAGATGAGAAACCGCCGCCACGGAAATTATCAAATCCAGCCTCGCACCATACCGTTGCATCCGTCATTTTTTTGATGTCGTCCTCTGTCACATCCCACCACTGCTTCATGACAGCATTTCCGTTTTCATCTGTGCACTCGCCGCAAGCATCCAGGCATGCTGCGCCGGAGTTCAACAGATGTATAATACCGCCATTTTCCTTGGCATGACCGGTGAGGTCATAGTCCGTAACACGCTTGGTTGCCTCGGGCGACCAGAAGGTACGCACATCCGCAAAAATCTGTGCGCGATTTGTCAAAAGCTTACAGAACAACATTCCCAAACCGTTAAGTACATCATTTTCAGTAGCCAGAATAATCGGCTCTTTCTTTCCTTCATAGTCAAACGATGAATTCAAAATTGCTTCTGGATAGTCGCAATTGGGCCAATGATCTGTCCACTGACGCTGTCCCTGAAATCCCGCACAAATCGCATTGTGCCCAGCCATTTCTTCTTCAAATCCGGCAGGAAGACTGGGATTCCCCTTGATCAAGTCTTTAATGATACAATACATCTTAATCGTAAATTCCCATTGCTTGTCCTTCTGTTCCCGGCTGAATTTTACAAAATCCGGGTTGTCGTCGCGCCCTTCCTTGCAATGCTCGCGGGTCCATGCAAGTGCCTTTTCATATTCTTCCCGATTGTAAATGCCTTCTTCCATCCGACGAAGAACTTCAACTTCATCCACCGATTCCACCCGAAGGCCCAAATAATCCTCCATGAATGCCTGATCCATAATGGAGCCGCCGATTCCCATGCAGACAGAACCAATCTGCAGATAGGATTGCCCTCGCATACTTGCAACCGCAATGGCTGCACGACCGAATCGCAGAAGTTTTTCCTTTACATCCTCGGGGATTTTTTCCACATCATCCCTGTCCTGTACTTCATGACCATAAATACCAAATGCAGGCAGTCCCTTTTGTGCGTGGGTCGCAAGCACAGACGCAAGATAAACAGCACCCGGTCGTTCTGTCCCGTTAAATCCCCATACGCCTTTGATGGTCATGGGATCCATATCCATAGTCTCGGAACCATAACACCAGCAGGCTGCAACCGTTAGTGTGATATCCACGCCCTCTCTGCGGAATTTCTCCGCACAAGCTGCCGATTCGGGCACACGACCGATGGTGGTATCGGCCATCACAACCTGTACCGGCGTACCATCAGAATAACAAAGATTTTCTTCAAACAATTTTTTGGCGACCGTTGCCATCGCCATTGTCTGATCCTCCAAGCTCTCCCGCAGTTTCATCGGACCACGCCGACCGTCAATCGTCGGTCGAATTCCAATTTTTGGCTTATTCATGCTACTTCCTCCTACTATAATAAATTTATGGACAAATCACATGTCAGCCGGTCATGTATCTATCCATCTTGTTGCTTAAACTATTATAATAAGAGTACAAAATCTGCCGTTATCCTCCTATTATAATTTCCTTCTTTCTATTATAAATCCCCTTTTTGCTTTATGCAATAGTAATATTCCATATTTTCCTTTACCGGATTTTAGACAGAGTGCATATTTTTGAACATGTAACATTGCTTTTCGTGTTAAAACAACACAAGTTCGTATAAAATATTTTTTTATGTAGCATGAATTTTGTGCAGATTTTTCTTGACAGGTATACCTATCCCATGATAAAATAATAGTAATTATAATGAATAAGGAGTTTTTACCGTGGCATCTCGTAGCATGATAGCAAAAGAATATTTCTTTTACTTTCCGGGCTATTATTACTTTAGCACTGGCTATTTTTGCTGCAATGAAAGTGATACCATGCGTTTGAACCAACCAGTTTTGGACTAAGTGTCCGACATTTCTGGGTATTGTTGCAAATCAAGCGGTTCGTGGTATCACGGGCCGCTTTTTTTGATATAAAATTTTGAAGGATATGAAGGAGAGAAGGAAATGATTATTGTAATCAGTCAAGGTGCAACAGAAGATGCAGTGCAAAAGCTCATTGCAGACGTGAAGGAATTAGGGGTGGATGTGCAGGGTATTGACGGCACCAATGCCCGCATACTGGGATTGGTCGGCGATACCTCCGCGGTTGATATTGATGCGCTCAACGCCAACGACACAGTGGAAAGAGTTACCCGTGTACAGGAACCGTTCAAAAAAGCGAACCGTAAATTTCATCCAGAAAATTCAGTCTATGACGTTAAGGGTATCAAAATTGGCGACAAGCATAAATTGGTAGTGATGGCAGGACCCTGTTCCGTTGAATCAGAGGAACAGATTGTAGGAATTGCGCAGGAAATTAAAAAAGCGGGCGCTACATTTTTACGCGGCGGTGCATTCAAACCCCGTACTTCACCTTATTCATTCCAAGGACTGCACAATGACGGGCTAAAACTTTTGGCCACTGCCAAAAAGGAAACCGGTCTGCCCATCGTAACAGAGTTGATGGATATTGGGCATATTGAAGTATTTGAAAAATTTGACGTGGACGTGATTCAAGTGGGTGCGCGCAACATGCAGAACTTCGAACTGCTCAAGGAACTGGGTAAAATCAATCGCCCCATTCTGCTCAAACGTGGACTGGCAAACACGCTGGAAGAACTGCTGATGAGCGCGGAATACATCATGGCAGGCGGCAACGAACAGGTTATTCTGTGTGAGCGCGGCATTCGCACCTTTGAACCATACACCCGCAACACGTTGGACATTAGTGCGGTCCCGGCGCTCAAAAAACTGTCCCACCTCCCCATTGTCATTGATCCCAGCCATGCCGCGGGTATCAATTGGATGGTGGAGCCGCTGGCGAAAACCGCTGTGGTTGCAGGCGCGGACGGTCTAATGATTGAAGTACACAACAATCCTAAAAAAGCACTTTCTGATGGTGCACAGTCCATCACACCCGCTGAATTTGCAAATACCATGGAACACTTAAGAAAAGTAGCGGCGGTGG
>CBCTHD010000108.1:0-7174 GCA_965146615.1 uncultured Clostridia bacterium | reverse complement strand
CATTTCCCACTTGTTTGCATTGCACCCCGGGAGGGAAATCAATTACCGGCGGCCGGAGTTGATGGAGGCGTGCCGCAAAACGCTGCAGCACCGGCTGGAAAACGGCGGCGGACACACGGGCTGGAGCTGCACGTGGATTGTCAATTTCTATGCACGTTTGCTGGATGGGGACAAAGCGTTGGAGATGCTGTACCATCTGCTGCGGCAGTCCACGTATCCCAACCTGTTCGACGTACACCCGCCGTTTCAGGTGGACGGCAACTTGGGCGGAACGGCCGCCATCATGGAACTGCTGCTGCAAAGCCAATTGGAGGAACTGTATTTGCTGCCGGCGCTACCCGAGGCGTGGAAGAACGGAAACGTCCGCGGACTGCGTGCCCGCGGCGGATTTGAGGTGAATTTGTCCTGGAAAGACGGCAAACTGGTGCGGGCGGAAATTGTGTCGCTGGCAGGGAAAACTTGCCGCGTGAAGCTGCCCTATATCTGTAAGGTGGAAATGAACGGACTGCGGCTGGGCAGCGTAGAAGAATTTTCGCTGGATACCCAGCCGGGAAAACGGTATGAAATAATTTGTGAGGTATAATCGGTGGGACCGTGCGTGCACGGTCCCTGTTTTAGGTTGAAAGGAGTATGCGGAGAACCATACAACGTTTCTCAGATGTCTCTGTGAGAGAAAAACAGAAAGGCGGGAAAAAGCAATGCAAAAAGCGATGGAGCTGCTGGAGCGGGTGCTGCCGGGGCATGGACAGGCGTTTTTGATGGAAATGATAGAGTCGAACGCCGGACGGGACGTATTTGAAGTAGACCGGACGGAAAACCAAATTGTCCTACGCGGCAGCAACACCATCAGCCTGTGTATGGCGCTACACTGGTATCTGAAATATGTGGCACAAGTACATGTATCCTGGTGTGGTAGCCGGATGGAGCTGCCGGAGCGTTTACCGCTGCCGGAGCAAAAATATAATCAAATCGTGGAACAGAAATACCGGTCTTACATGAACTATTGTACCTTTAATTATTCTGCAAGCTGGTGGGATTTTAAACGCTGGGAACAGGAAATTGATTTTATGGCACTGTGCGGCGTAAACCTGCCGCTGTGCACTGTCGGACTGGAAGGCGTATGGCAGGCGGCGCTGCTGGAACTGGGATTCACGGAGCAGGAAACGCGGGAGTTTCTGTCGGGACCGGCTTTTTTGGCGTGGCAGTGGATGACCAACGTGGAAGGCTTTTGCGGTCCTCTGCCACAAAATTGGATTGATTCTCATGTGGCGTTGGGGCAGAAAATCATGCATCGGATGCGGGAGCTTGGTATGCAGCCCATTCAACAGGGATTTTCCGGGTATGTGCCGCGCAAAATGAAGGAAAAATTTCCAAACGCGCGTATCCAGCTGCAAGTGGACTGGTGCGGGCTGCCCGGCACGGCGCAGTTGGATCCTACAGACCCGCTTTTTCAAAAGGCGGGACGTATTTTTCTGGAAAAACAACAAGAACTGTTCGGCGCGTATGGGTATTATGCAGCGGACCCTTTTCATGAAGGCGCGCCGCCCGAGGATACGGCGGACTACTTGAATGCGGTGGGACGCGCATCGCACAAGTTACTCAAGCAGTTTGACAAAAACGCCGTTTGGGTCATGCAGTCCTGGTCTATTCGCAAGGAAATTGCGGCAGTTGTCCCCAAGGAGGATTTGCTCATTCTGGATTTGGCGGGTTATAAGCATGAGCAGACGGACTATTTTTGGGGCTATCCTTTTGTGACGGGGAATTTGCATAATTTCGGCGGGCGCACCAATTTGCATGGCGATATGCCGCGTCTGGCAGAGAACCAGTTTTGTCAGATCAAGAAAAAAGCGGATAACGTTTGCGGCACCGGACTGTTTATGGTAGGCATCATGCAAAACCCTGCATATTATGACTTGGCGTTTGCTGACCTATCCAGGTGCGCGAAATCTGGACGAATGGGTGCAAGGTTATATCCGCCGCCGTTATGGAAAAAGCTGCGCTTGCTGGACAAGCGCATGGGATATTCTATTGAAAACCGTGTATGCGCCGGAGACGAATGGTGTGGAACGCAGTTCCATGATATGTGCCCGCCCGGCGTTAGATGTACAAAAATCAGGCCCCAACGAGGGATTTTTAGTGCCGTATGGCAACAAACGGCTGCGGTATGCGTTGAATTTGCTGCTGGAAATGGAATCAGATGCGGACGGTTACTGGTATGATGCGGCGGACTTGCTGCGCCAGGCATTGAGTAATTATGCGCAGACGTTACAGCGTAAGACGGCGCAGGCATTCAAAAATCGGGAGCAGACAGTATTTGACGCGTCTGCCCGGGCATTTTTGGAATTGCTGGAGGATGTGGACGCGCTGTTAGACGGTCGGCCGGAATTTTCTCTGGAAAAATGGATTCGGGAGGCGCGCTGGTGGGGACAATCGGAAGCGGAACAGAATTTGTATGAATGGAACGCCAGCGTGCTGTTGACTTTGTGGGGCGGAGAGGAAGACCCCCATATCTTTGATTATGCCTGGCGGGAGTGGTCGGGGTTGATTGACGGCTTTTACAAGGTGCGGTGGGAAAAATTTTTTGATTTTTTGCGCGGGCACTTGCAGGCGGGGACGGAATATAATGGAATGGGAATCAGACAGGTTCATGGGCGGGAAGCATTCCGCGCGACGCCGTTTTATGAGGAACTCGCTGACTTTGAGACGGCGTGGACCCGAAAACGTAAAACATTCCCACAGGAAAAACGGGGCGGACGGGAAACCGTTCGCCGCCTGCTGCACAAATATGAAAATATCATAGCGTGACAGACAAATACAAAAAATTTCCAATGGAAAAAATAGGGGCTTCTGCTTTATGCGCAGAAGCCCCTTATGATATGTTGTAATTTACAAATGCTGTTACCGCACAACGCGGCACTTGCCATGTTCCAGTCCGGTCACGTTGCCGCCCAGCCGCTGAAGCTCTAACAGATAATGAATATGTTCCGGCGTGATTTCTTCGCCCGGCGCCAGTATAGGTACGCAAGGCGGAAAGCCGGTGACAACTGCCGCGCTGATTTTACCAGCTGTGTCCCGGAGCGGCAAATAGTGTGCGGGTGCAAGAAACGCTTCTCTGGGGGACATGGCTTGGCGCGTGGGCGGCGGCGGAAGAAAGAGCGGCGCGGCGTCTTCGCGCGGGCAGGCGGAAAGCGCTGTCTCCAATGCGGCAAAGTCTTCATCTGTGTTGCCGCCTGTTGCAATGCAGACCACATTGTTGCAGTCCGCCATTTCTACGTCAATGCCCCGCCGATCCAAATAAGCCGCGGCGAGAGTTCCATGGATACCAAACGCCGCTGTGTGGTATACTAGCCGGGTGAAGTCTTGTTCAGACGTGCTGCCGGTCAGCCGGGGAAAGGGGATTTGCAGCCGGTTGATTTGCGCGTACAGTGCCTGATAAATTTCCTTTCCGTGTTCCGTCAATGTGTGTACCGCGTAGTCTGTGAGCGCCATCAGCGGGTAAGAGGGGCTGGTGGTTTGAAACAGGGAATACCAGCGGGAAAATTCTGCCGGGTCCACACGGCTTGACAAATGGATCAGCGCCGTCTGGCCCGCGGCGGGCAGCGTCTTGTGCGCCGACTGGATCACGATGTCCGCGCCCTGCTGCACCGCGCTGGGCGGCAGCAGGGGTGAAAATCCAAAATGTGCGCCGTGTGCCTCATCGACAATCAGCAGCTTTCCAGCCGCGTGCACCAGATCGGCAATGGCACGGATATCGCTGCAAAGTCCGAAATAATTGGGAGATGTGAGAAAGACAAAACCCGCCGCCGGGTGCGCATCCAAAGCGGCGGCAACGTCTGCCGGCAGAATGGCGCCCGTGATACCAAATTCCGGGACGGGCTGCGGCTGGAGATAAACGGGGCAAAGGCCCGTCAAACACAGCGCGTTCATGGCGCTGGCGTGGCAGTTGCGATCCAGTAATATTTCCGGCGCGCGGGACGCGGCAAAGTGCAGCGCGGACAGAATCCCCGCGCTGGAGCCGTTGACAGAAAAATAGCTGTGCGCCGCGCCATACGCCTGTGCAATAAACGTCAGAGACTCTTGTAAAATCCCTTCCGGGTGGTGCATATTGTCCGTGCCCGGCAATTCGGTGCCGTCAATTTCCAGCAGCCGGTGCAGCCGCGCGGGAATCCAGCGGCCGCCTTTGTGCCCCGGCATGGCAAACGAAATACGGTTTTGCTGCGCGCGTGCGTCCAATTGGTCGTAAAGCATACTATCCCTCCTGCTCTCCTTAGCCTTGTTATTTCTCATTATAAAGGAATTCCGGCGCTTTTGCAAGCCGCGGCAGACATTTTTGCGTTGACAATGTTGGAAAAGCAGTATATAATGGTAAAAGGACAATTTTCGGACAAGCTGGCAAAAATGCAGAAGAGATTCAACATGGTAAAAAGAATTTAAGTGAATATAAATGTTGCGTGCAAGCTGCGGCGCGGCGTGTTTTACTCTTTGCGGCAGACTGCTGCGGTTGGAACGGTGAAATGCGTTGTGACAAAAAATGTGCTGGCACGCACCATCATAGGCGGCAATCCCGCCCGGGCGATGCGGGAAAATATGGAATGGAAAGCGTGATTACATAGATGGGAGAACAAAACGGTGTAAAAACAGTCAGCGTGGTGGTGATGATTAATGTTTGCGTGCGTGCGTTGGCGTTGCTTGCGAACATCATGGTCACATCGTTTTACGGCGCGACCACACAGACTAGCGCGTATTCCTATGCGCTGAATCTGACAAATATCATCACGACCATTATCGGTACGGCGCTGACAACGTCGGTAGTACCGATTTATACGGATATTCGCGAGAGTCATGGCATGGGGCGGGCGACGAAGTTTGTCAACAACACCATGTCGCTCACCATTGTGGTGGGCGGTATTTTAGCGGTGCTGGGGATATTGACCGCGCCGCTCACAGCGTATTTTGCCAAGGACGGTGACTACGAATTCGCAGTCTATTCCATTCGCGTGCTGATGCCGGCGATTGTGTTCATCAGCCTGTCCTATATTTTCAGCGGCGTTTTGCAGTCTCACAACCATTTCTATGTGGCGGCAATGATCTCCTTGCCCAGCGCACTGGTGAATATCGGGTACATGCTGGTGTTTTCGCGGTTCTTTGGCGTCTGGGGGCTGACGGTGGCGGCGCTGCTGGGATTCTTTGTGCAGGCAATGTTTTTGCTGATACCTCTGAAACGGATGGGCTTTGGCCTGGGCATAAGCTGCCAATGGAAAAACGAAGATATTAAGCGCATTTTTGTCATGACCGCGCCGGTGATCATCGGCGTGTGCGCCTATCAGATTAATTTGCTGACCAACAGTGCGATTGCGATGGCATATGATGCGGAAAAATATATCGTATTGAACAATATGCAGAATTTGGGCGTGCAAATCGTCACAACACTGGTGTTGGCGGTCATGTCGGTGGTGTATCCCAAAATGTCGCTGTTGGTGGCACAGAAAAACCGACAGGGCTTTTATGATTATTTCACCACGGCAATCAACTCCCTGATCTTGCTGCTGCTGCCCATCTCGTTTGCGTTCGCCATTCTGTCGCCCCAAATCGTGGACATAGTGTACGGTTATGGAGAGTTTGGGAGCAGTGATGTGGCGCTGGGTGCGGGGGTCTTTGCGCTTTATGGCGTGAGCGTGTTGGGCATTGGCCTGAAGGAGATTGTGGACCGGGCGTTTTATGCTGACCGTAACACCAAAACTTCGGCGTTTAACGGTGTGGTGATTATGGTGGTGAACATTGTACTGAGCCTGATTTTTGTGAAGATCGGCGGATTTTACGGTATTGCCCTGGCATATTCCCTCGCGGCGCTCGCTGGCGGATTTAATATTTTGTTGCAATTCAAAAAACACCATAAAGAAATTTCACTCAACCCCATCCTGGGAAGCATTGTCAGAAGTCTGATTGCCAGCGCTGTGATGAGTGTAGTGCTGCTGCTTTTGAAAATGATCCCCCTCCCGGCGGGCAAACTGTTCACGCTGATAAAACTCGGTGTCTCTGTTGTAGCAGGTGTTCTCTCTTATGCAGCGATGCTCATGGCGCTGCGCGTGCCGGAGTTTTACAACGTTGTCATGCCGGTCATTAAAAAAGTGTTGGGGCGGGCGAAAACGCAATAATGTGGAAGAAAGGCAAGGGTGAGATATGCTGAATGTTTTGTATTTGATCAACCATGCGGGAAAGGCGGGCACGGAAAAATACGTTTACAACCTGGTGCAATGCTACCAGGGCAAGCGTGCCAACTGTTTTTTTGCCTACAATGAGGAAGGACCGCTGTGCGAACGGATGCAGGAGATGGGGATACCCATGTTCCGGGTGCCCATGAAAAACCCGTTCGATCTGGGCGCAGCGAGGCGGATCGCGAAAATCTGCAAAGAACATAAAATTGACATCATTCATACACACTATCCGCGGGAAAACTATGTGGCGGTGCTGTCGCGGTTGTTTTACCGGAAGCCACAGGTCATTTACACCTGTCATTTGACGATGGAGACGAATTTTGCGTGGAAGATCACAAATAAACTTATCACGCCACACGACAAAAAGATCATTTCTGTCTGTAACAACGGGAAAGAACTGATGGTGGGAAACGGTGTGAATCCGGATAAAATCACGGTCATATTCAATGGTATGCCGCCGATACCGGCGCCGGAAAAATCTGACCAAATCCGGCAGGAATTGGGCATTGCCCCGGAAACTTTTGTGGTGACTACCCTGTCGCGCTACCACTTTGCCAAGGGGTTAGACTATTTCGTGGACAGCGTGGCGCAGCTTGAAAAGATAGCAAAACGGGACTATGTGGTGCTGTTTGTGGGAGACGGCGAGTTATATGACCAAATCAGCAAGCAAATAGATGAACGCGGGCTGCGGCACAGGATCATGCAGCTGGGGTACCGCAATGATACGGATATGATTTTGCGTGGTAGCGATTTGTTTGTCAACAGTGCGAAATGTTATGAGGCGCTCAGTTTTGCCATACTGGAAGCCTTATATCATAAATTGCCGGTCGTAGCGACCAATATCGGCGGCAACGGCGATATTATCAACAGTGAGACCGGCTGCGGGAAATTGGTGGAGTATGGCGATACGGCAGGGATGGCGCAGGCTATCAACAGTTTTATGGAAGACGAAGTTCTGT
>CBCTHD010000107.1:0-7197 GCA_965146615.1 uncultured Clostridia bacterium | reverse complement strand
AATATAAATTACCAGCAATATTGTTCCGCCAACGACCCACATATCTGCAACGTTAAACACCGGGAAATTCATGAACAGCAGGTCAATAAAATCCACCACGTAATTCAGCCGGATTCGGTCCACCATATTTCCGATTCCGCCTGCCACAATCGCCGCAATAGAGAGCCAAATCATGTGCGAGCGGGGACATTTAATAACGATAAACGCCACCAGCGCTATCATGAGCAGCGCTGACACAATTGTAATCATATTCACTTTCCCTGCAAACGCACCAAAAGCTACCCCTGTGTTTTGTACATAGGTCAGCTGTGCCACATATGGCAGAAAGGAATGCGATTCTCCCGGCCGCAGCATTTGCTGTATCAGCCATTTCGTTCCCTGATCTGCGCACAGCAACGCCACAACGACAATTCCATAAATCAGGTAAAAATATTTACCGGCTTTTTTTGTCTGTACTCCATTCATCACTGCGGTATACACCCTTCCCCTTCCATGCTAAAGTATTCGCCGTTTCCGCCGACAATAATGTGATCCGTCACCTCTATATCGTTGGCTTCCAACGCCGTAACAATTTCTTTTGTCAACTCAATATCCGCCTGTGACGGTTGTACGTTGCCGCTGGGATGGTTGTGCACCAAAATAACACTTTTCGCTTCCACCCGCAGCGCAATGCGGGTGATTTCCCGTTTGTCTACCGGCGCATAATCGACAGATCCTTGCGAAACTTTTGCCAGTCTCATGACCTGACGCTGCGTATTCAAGCAAATAATATAAAATGACTCCACTTTCTCGTTGGGAACGTTGTCGGCAGCATACCGTCCCGCTTCACGGCAATCGTACAAGACCGGTTTGGGTCCCCACTTTTCACGATTATATCGCCGCATGATTTGTCGAATGACTGAAAATAGCAGTGCGCCGTTTGCCGTCATTTTACCTGCAGTCATTAAATCTTCTAGTGCCATATCCACCATTTCCGAGATGTTTCCAAATTCGCGCAGCAATTCTTTGGCTTTTGGTTTGGTATCTTTTTGCGGAATGATGTAAAACAACAAAAGCTCCAGTAATTCATAATCCTGCAAATGCTCTAAGCCACCTGCAATGGCGCGTGTCCGCACCCGCGCTCTATGACCTGAATAATCCGGCTTCTTTTTATATCCAATTACAACACGCGGAATCCCCTGCAAATCTTCGATTGCCTCCACGCCCACCAAATAGTTCTTCATGATGCGCACTACATCATCCGCCTGGCCAATCCCGACTTCCACCGCCAAAATACCGCTTTTTTTCAAAATATGCGCGGCGTTTTTGGCAATCTTGTCATAAAACGCCAGTCCATCTTTTCCGCCGTCAAGCGCCAGATGCGGTTCATATGCTTTCACATCTATATCCAGGTCGGCAATGTCTCCGGTAGGTATGTAAGGTGGATTCGCCGTAATAACATCATAGCTATTTTCTTTAAACGGCCACTCCGTGCGCAAGTCAACTTGCATCGTCTGCACACGTTTATCCACCCCCAGCCGCATACTGTTCTTTTTTACAATATCCAGCGCCTGTTGGGAAATATCCACGCAGCAAACGCATGCTTTTTCCAATTCATGCGCGATACTGATGCCTATACAGCCACTTCCTGCAAACAAGTCCAATATCTTCGCTTTTTGCGGTGCCTGGTCAATAACCCATTCACAAAGCGTCTCTGTATCGGGACGGGGAATCAGTACCCCCGGCTCCACCAGAAAATCCAACTTCATGAATTCCTTGTGCCCCATCACATAAGCCATCGGCTCGCCTTTGGCGCGCCGCGCTACCAATTCGCTGTATTGCTCCCGCACACCCTGCCCACAAGGCGCTTCCATACGCAATATTAACGTAGCATCATCTGTCTGCAAACAGTCGCGCATCAAAATACGCGCTTCCCGCAGCGGCTCGTCACAAACGCCTTTTAATATTTTACTTGCTTCCAGAATCACTTCTTTGATTCTATTACCATTTATCATCTTCTCTATTCCCCGTACAAACTGCATTTAGTGATGAAATTGCCACTTCAATCTGACTGGCGTCCGGTTCGCGCGTTGTCAGTCGCTGAAGCCACAATCCCGGCTTGTTCAATATCTGCACAATTTTGTTATCACTGCGGCCTGCCAGTTTAATAAATTCATAGGTAATGCCTGCAACGACCGGAAGCAGCAAAATTTTCAAACAAATTCGTATCAGAATATTATTCCATGAAATCACTGAAAAGACCAATACGCTAATAATCATGACCATGATCAAAAAGCTGGTCCCACAGCGCGGATGAAACCGGGAATATTTTTTGACATTTTCCACTGTTAATTCTTCTTCGTGCTCATAACACGCAATTGTTTTATGCTCTGCGCCATGATATTCAAACACACGCTGAATGTCTTTCATGCGCGATACCAGGAATATATACACCAAAAAAATCGTCATGCGCACAAGCCCCTCCACCAGTGTTTTGAGCAAATCGCTTTGAACATATGGACGCAGAAAACTGGTAATTCCTGCCGGGAGCAGAATAAACAGCCCAACGGAGAAAATCAAGGCAATAAACACGGATACATAAATCAGCGTGTCCTTATTAAACACCCGTTCAATGAAATCATCAAATTTAGATGGTTTATACGCTTCCTCCTCGTCCTCCACGTCAAACTGCTCCGCGGAATACATGAGCGTACGCACGCCCAGCACCAAGGAATCAATAAAATTCACCACGCCGCGAATAATGGGCCATTTTAAAATCTTTTTCCGCCGCACCTGACCGATGTCGTCTACTTTCAACACAATTTCGCCACTCGATTTGCGCACCGATGTTGCAATTTTCTCCGGCCCGCGCATCATGACGCCCTCAATGACAGCTTGCCCGCCAATGCTGGTCTTGTGCACCTTCTTGTTTTCTTCTTTTTTCATATCTTGGCACCGTCTCACTTCGCGTAAAATATAAATTTTGCAGAGCTTCCACGTTCTCCTCAATTTGAATCATGGAGCTTGCCCCAATGATTGCTGTCTGCACACGATTCTCCCGCAGCACCCATGCCAATGCCATTTGCGGCAGGCTTTGACCACGCATCTGCGCGATTTCATTCAGTTGGCGTATCTGCTCAATTTTTTCCTTTGTAATTTGTTCCGGCAGTCTCGTCTGGTTTTTTCCTGCCCGGGAATTCGATGGAATCCCGTTCAAATATTTCGTGCTGAGCAGCCCCTGTCCAAGCGGCGAAAATACAGCGCATCCCATCCCGCGTTCTTCCAACACGTCCAACAATTCGTCTTCAATCCAACGGTTAAACATGGAATAAGACGGCTGGTGAATCAGGCAATGGATACCCATCTGATGCAAAAGTTTATACGCTTTTTTCGTTTGCTCCGGCTTGTAATTGGAAATCCCCACATAGAGTGCCTTTCCCTGGCGCACCGCAGTCGCCAATGCATCCATGGTCTCCTCCAGCGGCGTGTTTTCATCATATCTATGGGAATAAAAAATATCCACATATTCCAGTCCCAGGCGCTTCAAACTCTGGTCCAGACTGGAAATCAGATATTTCTTGCTGCCGCCCACGCCATACGGTCCATCCCACATGGTATATCCCGCTTTGGTCGCCACCACAATTTCATCGCGGTATGCCGTAAGTTCCTCCCGCATGATTTTTCCAAACGTCTCCTCCGCGCTGCCCGGTGGAGGGCCATAGTTGTTTGCCAAATCGAAATAGGTAATGCCAAGGTCAAACGCCCCGCATACCATATTTTTTGCTTTGGCAAAATCTTGTTCCGCACCAAAATTCTGCCACAGCCCAAGCGCCAAACGTGGCAACATCAATCCACTTTCGCCACAGCGAATATATTGCATTTTATCATAACGGTCACTGTTTGCCCGATACATGCTCAATCTCCTTCCATTTCCACATGGTCAATGACAATTGCTGCATAGTCCGCGTCTGTTTCCAAGCACGCCCCGCAGTTGTCACACAGTTTATGCTCATAAAAATCGCATTTATCACACTCGCCGCAGTCGGTACAAATGCCGTATCCCAGCAAGCATTCTTTCTCTTCTTCCATTATTCCGCGCCTCTATTCTATTTTGTTAATCTGTGCTTCTTTCCAATTCTTTTTGAATTTAATGGGTGTCACACCCGTAGTTTTTTTAAAAATATCATTGAATCGCTGCTGACTGGAAAAACCTACTGCAATCGCAATATCGCTCACTTTCATATCAGTGTTTTTCAACATGTCCTTTGCCGCTTCCACACGCGTGCGCAAAATGTAATTTTTTGGACTGATGTGGAATTGATTTTTAAAGCTGTGGGCGAAGTAACTGTCGCTGATATAAATATAGCGCGCCACATCGGACAGCGAAATATCCCGGTTATAGTTGTTGTCAATATATTCCTTCGCGCTTTCCAGGCTCTCCTTGAGATTCACACTGCGGTTACGCGTCGTCTGCTGCCACTCCTGCTTGATTGTGCGCGACAGCAGCACAAACAGTTCCATCACCAGCAGATAAGTCAAAAAATCGCTCCATTCCTCTTTTTTCTCCCGCTCGTATAAAATGCGACGCATAGTACCGATTATATCGTTCTTCGGTCCCAACTTCAGTGTAATGAAACGTTCCTTATCCATTGATTCCATGCTGTTGATAAAATCCGTTAAGGACGCCACTTCCTCATGCTGCGGCTCCGTATGCTTCGGCAAATAAAAACTGAGTACGATAAACTCACATGTTTTCGATTTTACCTGAAATTTATGCCATTGATGCGGTTTGATGATGACAATACAATTGGGTTCCAACGGTACAAAGATGTCATTAATCTGAAAAATTGCGCTGCCCCGCTTGATATAAACCATTTCAAAATGGTCGTGAATATTCCGGTCCATAGACCAGGAGGTATCGTGGATTCTTTCCAACGATTTCACCACGACCGGAAAATAGTTCAAGCGGCTCGCGAACTCATTCCATGCAGGCGGCATAACATCTTTATTCATCCATCTCCGTCCCCCTTTTCTCCTACTTATCTCTATCATACTCCATTTTCCCCGTCCTTGTCAACCGTTTTCATTCATTTTATAACAAGAAAAATGAGTTTCGTCAAAAATACTATTATTTCAACACGCAAATAACCGGATTTTTATCCTAATTATGTAGTGCATTAACATGATTGCAAACTTACGCTCCCCTCCTTTTTTATAAAAAATACTTGCATTCGGAAATCGTTTATGCTACACTAATTGTAATTTATAAGAACTCTGCGGATAGAGGAGCCATCTTTCCGCAGCCGACAAAGCAGCATTTGCTAGAATAAGGGGGCATTTCTATGTTGTTTTTCTATATGAATCCGATTTTAATTGCCGCTGCAGTCATTCCGGCAATTTTCTTGCTTGTAAAAGTATATCAGGCTGACAGACTCGAAAAAGAGCCTCCGGGGCTTTTAATTTCTTTAGTTCTATATGGTATCCTCGCTACCGGCTTTGCTATGGTGACGGAACGCTTTGGGAGCTTTTTGCTAAAACGATATTTTTCGTCGAATATTCTTGTCTACAACATTTTAATGTACTTTGTGGTGGTTGCTGTATCAGAAGAAGGCTTCAAGTACCTTTTGCTAAAATGGCGTACTTGGCGGTCTCCTTTTTTTAACTGCCAATTCGACGGCGTAGTCTATGCGGTCTTTGTATCTCTTGGCTTTGCGCTTTGGGAAAATATCGGATATGTCATAAGATATGGCTTGGGTACTGCTTTGGTTCGTGCAGTCACCGCCGTTCCCGGTCATGCCTGTTTTGGCGTCTTTATGGGAACCTGGTATGGAATTGCAAAGAAATATGAAGGATATGGTATGCAGGGGAAAAGCCGCCTGTGCCGGATATTCGCCTTTTTGCTTCCAACCCTATTGCACGGATGCTATGATTTTATCGCTAGTTATCAACACCTGCATTACGCATGGGTATTCGTCGCCTTTATTGTGGTGTTGTTTGTGATAGCATTTATCTTAATTAAAAAAATGTCCCTTCATGACCAATACATTAACAATAACAGCTTTTTCTATGATTGAAGTGAGATAAAGTACGCCTGCTTGGGCATATCCGCTCACCGCTTATGTCTATAGTCCTCTATGGACATTTTAAGAGCAGCAAAATGCAAAAAATAAGAATTACCTCTTTACAAATTGGCAAAGATATGGTATGATAGAAAGCGGTATAAAAGTCCCTTAGCTCCGATAGGATGGATTCTCCAACCTCTGTCATAGCTTAGCGGATGCGTGAAATATCTTATTTCATGCATGATACCATAAAAAATATGGAGGTGCGAAACATGAGATTTTCCAAAGAAGACAAACAGGAAGTCATCAAAAAATTCAGACTGAGCGAAAATGACACCGGATCTCCGGAAGTTCAAATCGCGATTCTGACAGCAAGAATTAACATGCTCAACGAACATCTGCAGCTGCACAAAAAGGATAACCATTCCAGACGTGGTCTGTTGAAACTCGTTGGTCAGCGTCGTTCTTTGCTGAATTATTTGACAAAAGTAGATGTCAACCGGTATCGTGCGATTGTCGAAAAACTGGGTCTGAGAAAATAAGTAAACCCAGCTATTCAAAGAACGCAGCGTGAGTAAAACAGGCGGAATAAGGCAGGCCTATACGCCTGCCTTTCTTTGCATTATCAGGCATTCGGCCTGTCGGACAAGCGCTCCTACCATGGCTTTTAGGTCCGCGGCGGGATAACCGGCACGCTTTGTACAGATTAGCAGTTAGATAAGTTTTTAAACCGGTATTTAAGGATTTATCTAAGTGCTAAACTATACAATTCCGTGCGTTCCCTCCCGAACCATAGCCACATGACAAAAAGAAAGGAAGGAACAAACATGAAACGAGTATTTGAAACAACGCTTTCCGGACGTCCATTGACAGTGGAAACTGGGCAATTGGCACAGCTGGCAAGCGGCAGCGCCTTGGTGCGCTATGGTGACACCGTTGTACTGGTTACAGCAACCATGTCCGCAAAACCACGGGAAGGGATTGACTTTTTCCCGCTGAGCGTGGATTTTGAAGAAAAATTATATTCTGTTGGGAAAATCCCCGGCGGATTTATCAAACGCGAAGGGAAACCTTCGGAAAAAGCAATTTTGGCCTCCCGTGCCATTGACCGTCCGTTGCGCCCCTTGTTCCCCAAGGATCTGCGCAACGATGTTTC
>CBCTHD010000106.1:0-7280 GCA_965146615.1 uncultured Clostridia bacterium | reverse complement strand
ATCTGTGGAGTTGCGGTTGGAAAAATCATTCTGGTATTGTATGGAATTTGGTTTCTGGTTTTGTCCGCCGTTTACTTGCGGTTTTATGCAGAACGCATTCAAACATCTTTGTTGACGGAGACGGGAATTGACTTTTTGCTCATTATTATGCTTGGGCTGGGTTGGTTTGCGCTGCATAAAGGTGTGAAAACAGTAGGTGGGTTTGCCGATTTGACATTCCCCATTATTTTGCTCTTGCTGGCGCTTTTGATGGTGTTTGCCTTGCCCAAAATGCGGATAGAAAACTTATACCCCATAACCTATTTGGACGCAGTTCCTGTCCTAAAAGGTGGACTTGCGCCGATTTCCGTCACGGGGTATTTGGTTTGTCTGCTGTTTATTGGAAACAAGATTAAAAACAAATCCCAGATGAAAAAGCAGGGGACAATTGGCATTTTACTGCTGGCGGCCATTTCGATTTTAATTATTGGTATTTCCGTAGGAACCTGTGGCGTTTCGGTAACAAAACGGTCACCCATTCCGTTTTTTCTGGCGGTGAAGCAAATTCAGATTTTGGGCATTTTGGAACGATTTGAGCCAATCTTAATCGGCGTTTGGATTATTTCTGATTTTCTCATTATCTATTTATTTATCTATTGTTTTCTGGATGTAACAAAATCAGTCTGTAACTTGCAAAGTAACCAGATTTTGGTATTACCATTGTTGTTGTTGCTGTTGCCGTTGACCAAAATAATTGCCTCATCACGTTTTGAACTGGAACTATTTACAAAGTATATTGTTGGCACAGTGGGAATTGCGTTTAAATATATCATACCCGTAGGCGTATTTATAGCCGGGAAATTAAGAAAAAAATTATGAAAAAAGAAGACAATGCTGGCGATGGGTATCATCGATGCCAGGCTGTTACAGATGCGGAGGGAAAAGCATTTCACATTTGTGAAATGCTTTTCTCATATAATGGAGTGAAATTTGTCTTTTTTCGTTTTTAAGTAAAGTGTATTGCAATAAAATAAAAAAGGGGAAGTAAGATCGCTTTCGGCTTACTCCCCCTTATCTTCCGTACTGTGTAAAAAAACAGGCGTTGCCTGGCGCAAACAATAATAAAGTACCATTTAAGATTTGCCGGTGCTTTGGTACAAATTACGGAAGGGTCGTTTCGGTTTTTACATATAAATCTTCACCCGAATATTGTTGGAAATCATCTATTGGTATTTCCCACGTCAATTGATTTTTGTACCCGCATTCGCAGGATTGTGTCCACACGAGATTTTGCTCTACTAAGCCGGCCATAAGAGAACCCCAGAATGTAGCGTCCATTTTGTTCTCAACTTTGTGTTTATGTAATGTATATTTTATTTGCGACGGTATTTGTAATTTTACAGTTTTGTATTCGCTTGCTAAACCTATACCTTGCACAGCCGGAACGTCAACTTCAATTTCCTTATACGCCAATACCTCTCTATCGGTAATAATCGTTCCATGATATTGATACGAACCATCCGAATGATAAGCTGTAGTGGAAATTCCCCTCAAGCCTCTCTCCTCATACTCCACTTTTTCTTTCCATTCGTCCAAAGAATCTGCATCAATACTTACGATCTTCGTAGTATAAATCACATCATTTGGTGTTTCATTAGAAGTTAGCAGCACTGTATTTGTAGCTTCGTCCCAATTCACAATACAACCCGCACACTCTGATATGGCTCTCACAGGAACCAATGTCCTATCTGATACAATTTTTGGAGATACATCACATAAATAGGTGCCGCCGCTGTATGAAATTTCGGGATTGTTGATTCGTACAGTTATTGTATTGCTGCCCTTCTGCGCTACTGCGGTTTGCGTATCATCATACCAATCGACTGTATATCCCAATGCTTCAAAAATTGTACGGATCGGGACCATAACTCTATCGTTTTCCTTGATCGGCGGTTGATCAAAGGATAATTCCGTACCGTCGAGAAGTACTTTGAGTTGGTGATTTGTCATAAGCCTGAAATTCACTAAGCCAAATGAGGTACCACCCGATACAGCTTTATTATCTTTCACATAGACACTCAAATTTCGCACATTCGATACATCTACATCAACTGAAAAAGGAATATCTTCAGGAACTAATCTATATTCTTTTAACAATTCGTTTTTATCATAATCATAAAAACAAAGGGAGCTGTCAAAATTTGTAGTGTTGTAGCTTTTTATTAAAACAATGTCGCCGGACAAAGTCTTATAATTCCCTCCAATATCATATACCGCATAGGCCCAGCTTTCTTCTGCTATAAAATTCCAGCGTGCGATCCAGGCTTCAAGTCCGTGTTCATATTGAGTGCCATTTATGTCTGTATTGCCTCTGGTGTACTTTCCCTGACCAATGGTATATATGAAGCTGTCGCCTTGATTGCCGACGTACTGGTCCGTTTTTATGATTTCACATTCATCAAGATATTTGAACGTATCTGCTGTTGCAATAACAGAATGTGTAGGAAATGATAGTATACTTATTGCTATACATAGATAAATGCTTACCATTTTTTTCTTCATCCGCAGACACTCCTCAAACATAAAGATGTACGGTTTCATTGCCGAAACCTAATATAAATGATTATATCATAAAATTTTTCTTTTGTCCATATGAGCTGAAATAAAGAATGATATAAAAATTTTATGTTTTTTGCTTTTTATTTTATCAGATACAGCAAGTGAAACACCACATCTTTTTTGTTCCAAAAAACTTGTCTGGTAAATTTATTCAGAAAAAGGAAAGCATAAAAAATACAATATAAAAAAACAACAGACGAAGTTTCCCACATTTCCACATAGTTATCCACAAAAAATGGGCGAAAATTAGGAAAAAAGCAGAGTTATCCACAATGTTTTTTTCTGAAGTGGTGGATAATTCGTAAAAATGTGGAAAAATGCAATTCGATTGTTGGAATAAAATTCCAACAAGGCGAAACACCAGGTATGATGCGGAATTTAAAAGACATACAAAATTGCTGTGCATTGAAAAAAATGTTTTTGGGAAAACTGGAAAAAAATTTGGCAAAAACAAGCGGAACCATTGCAAAAAAACAATGGGATATGTTATAATATTATTATGTTAGAATTTGGACTGGAGATTGTAGCCAGTTACAAAGAGTTGCAGAAAAACGGAGGCACATAAAAACAGTCATGACAGATAAAGTATGTAAATTATTAGAATACGATAAAATATTGCAAATGATTGCAGATTTGGCTGCCAGCAGGGAGACAAAAAAAAGAATCTCCGAACTACGCCCATCGCCGGAATTTGACGAAGTGGAGCAAATGTTGCGGGAAACGTCACAGGCTGTGCAGATGATACAGCGGCAGGGGGCGCCGCCGCTGTCGCCGGTGGGCGAGGTAAAAAATGCGGCGCGGCGTGCGGAAGCGGGTGGTATGCTGCATTTGAAGGAATTGTTGCAAGTTGCAAGTCTCTTTGGAACAGCGGAGCGTATGCGCAAGTATATCAGCGCAGAACATGATTTGGATATTTTGGAGGGTTTGGCATCTCAGCTAATATTCAATCAGCCGCTGCGGCGGGAAATCACTGATGCGGTAATCAGCGAAGAAGATTTAGCGGACACGGCAAGCAGTGAACTGCACAGCATCCGCCGAAGAAAAAACATTTTGCATGGTAAAATTAGGGAAATTTTGAACAATATTATTCATTCGCCCAAGCATGCCAAGTATTTGCAGGATGCGATTGTGACAATGCGGGGAGACCGGTATGTCATTCCGGTGAAAAGTGAATATAAAGCAGATGTGCCGGGGATTTTACACGACAGCTCCTCCACGGGGGCAACGGTGTTTATTGAGCCGATGGCAGTGGTGCAGGCAAACAATCAAATCCGGGAGTTGATAGCCCAGGAAGAACATGAAGTAGAGCGCATTATTATGGAACTGTCCGCCAAGGTTGCGGCATGCGCCGATGCGGTGGCGCTGAATTACGATATTCTCGTTACACTGGATGTATGGTTTGCCAAAGCAAAATTTTGCTTGCAATACCATTGTGAAGCGCCGAAACTCAGCCGGGAAGGACAGCTGAATATCCGCAAAGGACGCCATCCGCTGATTGACCGGGACAAGGTGGTGCCCATTGACATTCATCTGGGAAACGAGTTTGACACGCTGGTGGTGACGGGTCCCAATACCGGCGGGAAAACAGTGACGCTAAAAACGGTGGGACTGTTTGCGTTGCTAACGCAATCAGGAATTCAAATTCCGGCAGAGTTGGGCAGTGTGATGCCGGTTTACCGCCAGATATTTGCAGATATTGGTGATGAGCAGAGCATTGAACAGAGTCTCAGTACTTTTTCTTCCCATATGGTAAATATTGTGGAGATTTTAAAGGATGTCGAGAATGATACGCTGGTATTGTTTGACGAACTGGGAGCGGGTACAGACCCGGACGAGGGCGCTGCCCTGGCGATTGAAATTTTGGAATATGTTCGTCAAATGGGAGGGAAAGCGGTTGCAACAACACATTATAGTGAATTAAAACTATATGCAATTTCGACCGACCGGGTGGAAAACGCCTCTTGTGAATTTGATGTGGCTACCTTGCAGCCGACCTACCGGCTGTTGATTGGAATTCCAGGGAAAAGCAATGCGTTCGCAATTTCCAAACGCTTGGGATTGCGGGAGGATATTATCGCATTGGCGGCACAGCGGCTCAGCAGCGAAAACATTCGTTTTGAGGACGTGGTAGGAGAACTGGAACTGAAGCGGGTGAAAGCAGAAGAACAGCTTTATGAAGCGCAAAAGTTAATGACGCAGGCAAAACAGGAGTTGGCAGAGGCACGCAGCCAGAAAGACAACGTACAGGATAAACGGGAAAAATTGATGGAAAAAGCGCGTGCGGAAGCGAAGGAGATTGTAGCGCAAGCAAAACAGGAAATGAAACAGATTCTCAAAGAAGCGCACCAATTGTCCGCTCAAGTACAGGAAAAAGAGGCGCTGCGTAAGCTGGAACAGCTCCGGCAAAACGTGCGGGATAAAGAAGACGCCGTCTCCGGCGGTGCGGTGAAAAAAACGCCGCATGTCACGTTAAAGCCGGGCGATGTGACGCTAGGAATGCCGGTACGGGTACTGTCTTTGCAGGAGGAAGGAGAAGTACTGACGCTACCGAACAGTAAGGGTGTTTGCAAAGTACAGGTAGGTATGATGAAGGTAGATGCGAAGCTCACAGACCTGGAAGCGATACGGCGCAAAGCGGACAAACCGGCGGGTAGAAAAACTACCGCTACGCGCAGCGTAGGCAAGACTATGAAAGTGGGCGCGGAGCTGGACGTACGCGGACAAACAGTAGATGAAGCAACGCTTCAAATCGATAAATTTATTGACGATGCAGTTTTGGCGTCGCTGCACACGGTTTCTGTCATCCATGGAAAAGGAACGGGAGCGCTGCGCGCAGGGATTCATGAGTATTTGCGCCGCAACAAATTTGTGAAAAGCTACCGTTTGGGCAACTATGGAGAAGGCGACAGCGG
The DNA here is from genome assembly GCA_965146615.1 of uncultured Clostridia bacterium. Lineage (GTDB taxonomy): Bacteria > Bacillota > Clostridia > RUG12999 > RUG12999 > JAAWTG01. Next base: position 1,770 of record CBCTHD010000106.1, on the reverse strand, counting down.
CGTGACGATAATAGAATTGAAATAAGGAGCAGGAAACAATGGATATGATAAAGCAATTAGCAGAGGAACTGGGAATTCGGGAAGGACAGGTGCGTGCGGCGGTAGAACTGATAGATGACGGCAACACCATTCCGTTTATCGCCCGCTATCGGAAGGAGGCAACGGGGAGTTTAGACGACACCGTTTTGCGGAAACTGCATACCCGCTTGGAGTACTTGCGGAATTTGGAGCAGCGGCGGGAAGATGTGATTCGCTTGATTACTGAGCAGGATAAAATGACAGACGAACTGCGTGCCAAGTTGGAACAGGCAACAACGCTGCAGGAAATGGAAGACATTTACCGACCATATAAACCGAAACGCCGTACACGTGCAATGATGGCGAAAGAAAAGGGACTGGAACCACTGGCAGAACTGCTTTTGGCACAGCGCTCCGGCGAAGATGTGGAAGCGGCGGCAGCCGGGTACATAGATGCGGAAAAGGGTGTAGAAGACGTACAGCAGGCGCTTGCCGGCGCGATGGATATTATTGCGGAACAGGTGTCTGACAATGCAAAATACCGGAAGTTTATCCGCAGCAAGACGCTGCAGACAGGAATGCTTTCTGTTAAGGCGGCAGACCCGGAGAAAGAAAGCGTATACACCAATTATTATGAGTTTAGCGAGCCGGTGTCAAAGATAGCAAACCACCGCGTTTTGGCAATCGACCGCGGAGAAAAAGAAGAAATTTTGAATGTTAAACTGGACGTGGATACCGAGGAACTTAAATCAGCACTATGCCGGGACATGGTACATGAACCGCCCGCGCCGTCGGCAGAGTATGTGCGTGCAGCGGTCTGCGATGCCTATGACCGGCTGATTGCGCCGTCCATTGAGCATGAAGTGCGCAATATTCTAACAGATGAAGCGGGAGAAAAAGCAATTCACTTGTTTTCCGAAAATTTAAAACAGTTGCTGTTGCAACCGCCTATTCGCAAACGTGTGGTAATGGGATTGGACCCCGGTTTCCGTACGGGCTGCAAAATGGCGGTAGTGGACGAAACAGGAAAGGTTTTGGATACCGGAATTGTTTATTGTACGCTGGAGCATCATGACAAACAAAAAGCGAAAAAAGTCCTGTTAGATGCAATTGAAAAAAATAGCGTGGATATTATCTCGATTGGAAACGGAACCGCGTCACGAGAGACAGAGCTTTTTGCGGCGGAAGTGATTCGCGAAGCAAAACGGGATGTAAAATATGTGATTGTCAGTGAAGCGGGCGCATCGGTTTATTCCGCTTCGGAATTGGCGGCGGAGGAATTTCCGGAATATGATGTAGCGCTGCGCAGCGCCGTATCCATTGCAAGGCGGTTGGAGGATCCGCTGGCGGAGTTGGTCAAAATCGATCCCAAGGCGATTGGCGTGGGACAGTACCAGCATGACATGAATCAAAAGCGTTTGGGCGAGGCGCTGGGCGGCGTGGTGGAGGCCTGTGTCAACAATGTCGGCGTGGATGTCAATACCGCATCAGCGCCGTTGCTATCCTATGTATCTGGGATTAACAGTGGAATTGCCAAAAATATTGTAGCGTACCGGGAGGAGGAAGGCAAGTTCACCAGCCGCACGCAGCTCAAAAAGGTGAAAAAACTGGGGAATAAAGCATTTGAACAGTGCGCTGGATTCCTTCGTATTCTGGACGGAAACAACATTTTGGATAACACAGCAGTTCATCCGGAGTCTTATGCGCTGGCGGAAGAACTCATTCGCACCTGCGGATACACTTTGGAAGACG
>CBCTHD010000105.1:0-7281 GCA_965146615.1 uncultured Clostridia bacterium | reverse complement strand
GTCTGGTTGGACGCTGAATGGTAGTGCCGCTACCGACAATCATTGACTTTACCTCTTTTCGCACTACGGCATCCTTGTATGTTACATCCGCATACAAAATCACCACTTGGCTGCTGTCGGCCGCCGTCACGCTCACCGTTCCATCCGGTGCAATTTCCACGTTTTCAGAATTCGTTGACCATGCAATTTTCGTCCCAAAGATGCCACTCTGCGGTAACTGTACACCATCTGTCAGCTCCTCTGCAATCTGAATTTGCCGAAAAGCAAAGTCTATAATTTCTTCCGGACTGCACTGCAAATAAACGCCAAATTCCGCGATACCGACAGCACCGTCTTCTTTGTCCAAAACCTGGAATCTAACGTAACGTTCATTGCATAATTCAAATATGAACCTTGCTTGTTCGCCGACGGTGCCTCCCGTCTGAACCGTTTTCCAATCCTTTTGATCGCTGCTGACCTCAATACTGTACTGCAGTATTTTTCCGTCGCCGCCGACTTCATCGACACGCACCTCATTAAAGGGCATTTTTTCCTTGAGATCTACCAGAATAGAGAAGTCTGTTTCGTATCCTGTTGTTCGATACACGGTATCACGTTCGCTATCCAGCATATTACTAAGCGCATATCCGCTGGCTGCCCTTGCAGATGACGTGATTGTTTTTCCTTCGGATTGCTTGATTGCACCAATCGTAAACGCAAAGGTCTTTGAAAAACTTTGCTGTCCATATGTCACGTTGGCAGTCACCTCGGCCGTCTGTTCGTCCAGACCGCCCGAAATTTCTCCGGTTTCGCTTATGATATCCGGATTGCTGCTCGTCCATTTGACAGCGACGCCGTTGCCAATCGAAGTGAACAAGGACAAATTGCTGTTTACCGCATTCACAGGCTCCGAACTGATTTTGTCAAACGTAAACTGTTGTTCCATAATGTCAAGCACTGCTTCCCTTTCCATATATGTCTCTACACTTTGCAAAGAAATGCTGCCGCTTCCATTGTTCGAGATAACAAGACTATCTGCAAACTCAATTTTTTCTTTTACCTCTCCCGCCGCCAAAAATTGCCGTTCTCCCGTATTATCCAGTGCATAGATATAAAGGTAATGCTCCCTCGCATCAAGATTGAACAGTAGGTGCAGCGATTCGCCGGAGGGATAATAAAACATATTTGCCTGGCTGCCTGCAAAAGCTGTGTATTGACCGTCCGCAAACGCGATACCGCCAATTTCATCTTTTCCGTTTTTCAGTACAAATTCTCCCTCAGAAACAGCTTCCGCCGATAGGATTACTTCCATCGGCAAAAACCCTGCCGCATAAAAGCCAGAACCAATGGTTAAATCCCCACTGACTATGGTTTCTACCCCGCCGGTCTTACATACGGTAAGCCGATTTTGTGAAAAAGAAACATCAGACTCGTTTCCCTGACTCAGCGAATAGGTCTCCGGCAGTACCGCCATACCTGCAAAAGACTGCTCTTTTATTAACGCTCGTTCCAATTCCGCCGCCTTAATGACATAATCAAATTCCTGCGTAAATATGCTAGCATCCATTTGCAGCTCCGCCACCAAATGTACGGGAGTGTCAGTTGCTGTTCTTTGTAGTTCTCCTGTCATTGTATCAACAATACCTGCCGGTTCTGCGCGCCAGGTAATGTTTGCCACGTCCCCGGTGACGGCGCTGACAATCCTGCCTGGCATATTGAGATCCAGCGTGATATGTGTACTGTCTTCCTTGGTTACCTGCTGTGCAAGGTCTTTCACCATCATTTTTTGCACATATTCGTCCAGATGGTTTTCTGTCAGATACACCTCCATCTCATAAATATTCGGTTTTTCATCTGCGCCGCTGCTGTTTTTTGCTTCAAAAATATTAATTCTGACATAGCGCGCCTCTAGCAACGGCAAATCCAACTTGAGTGTGTATGGATTGGCACTGTTATACGTTTCACCGCTCCTCGTAAGAGCAACTTGCCAATTTGCGCCATCGTCGGAATACTCAATCTGATAGCTTCTCATCCGGTGCTGCATTTCATAAATGACGACCTGGTCAAAATACAGTTTCTCGCCCAAATCCACACATAGCCAAGCGGAACTGCCCGCCGGAATCGTAGTGGCTGCCGCCCAACGGCTGGGATTATTGTTCCCATACTGTCCGTCAAAAGCCAGCTGTGCGCCGTACCCCCCGCTGCTGTAAGAGTTGTTGGTGCTTCCCTTTTTATTTAGCGCCAGATTTTTGGTGGTATCAATTCCCATTCCTTCGCCTTTTAGCACGGTCAACTCAAACGGAATCTCCAAAAACGCCTCTATTCCCTCTGTAAGAGTCACCGCCGCCGTCAGCGTTACGGTTACATTTTTCCCCGTTCTGGTAACCTTGCCCGTTGTTGGGTCAACCACCTCCGGATTTGTTGACGACCAGACGACATTGCCCCCATATGCCGGATTTGTGCCGCTCACAGTGCCAGGCAGGGTTACATCGGTCGTAATTTGGTTCAGTGGTTCCCTGCTGATGCTCTGTTCCAGTTCTGTTCGCAGCGCGCTCTGGATTCCGGAACTATCCGGCTGCGTATTATATACCTCCATCTCATAAATATTCGGCTGGGCATCATTGCCACTTGCGTCTTTTGCCTCAAAAATGTTGATCCTGACATAGCGCGCCTCTATTAGCGGCAAATCCAACTTGAGTTCATATGGGTTGGCGCTGCTATATGTTTCTCCGCTTCTCGTAAGAGCAATCTGCCAATTTGCGCCATCGTCGGAATACTCAATCTGATAACTGGTCATACGATGCTGCATTTCATAAATAATAACCTGGTCAAAATACAGTTTTTCGCCCAAATCCACACTCAGCCAAATACTCTCGCCCAAAGCCGGTACCGTCTTTGCAGCCGCCCAACGGCTGTCGCCGTTTTTCTCTATGATTCCGTCAAAGGCAGACTGTGCAGGATATCCACCGCTGCTGTAAGCGCTGTTGGTACTGCCCGTTTTGTTCAGCGCCAGATTTCCGTTTTCAGGTTCGATCGGCTCCTCTTCCTCTATATAAAAAACCTGCATTTCATAAATCGTTGGTGACTTATCAGCGCCGCTTGCGTCTTTTGCCGTTAATATGTTGATCCTGACATAGCGCGCTTCCACTTTCGGAAAATCCAATGTGATTTTATACGGCCTGGTGCTGCTATATTCCTCACCGCTTCTGCTCAGAGCAACGTTCCACTCTGAACCGTCATCGGAATATTCAATTTGATACGTTACCATACGATGTTCAAACTCATAGATAACAACCTGATTAAATGCTGTTATTTCACCGAAATCAACCGCCAGCCATATGGGGTTGCTTTCCGACGGTGTTCCCTTTGCAGACCATCGGGATGTGTTGCTGGATGTGTCGTTATCAAACGCTTTGTCCGCTCCGTAAGCTGCATTGAGTGCATCGTTCGTGCTGTATGTCTTATCCAAAGCAAGATTCACCGGATCATCCGCTGCACTTGCAAGGCTAAACGGCAACATTCCCACCAGCAGCACAGCCGCCAGTACCTTCGCTAAAATTTTTTTCATTTCAACGTTCCTCCCTATGCCTCTTCTTCCATTTTTTGCATCATTCTGTAAACAACGACCATCGTTTGTTCCCGCAGTGAACTTGCACGAGGACGGAAAGAGCCATCTTCAAATCCGCGAATCAATTCTAAGCCTGCTGCCTTGGCAATATAGTTCAAAGCCCATTCGCTGATTTGGTCAGCATCCGCATATTGCACCTCTTCTGCTACATCACTGCCCGGGCATACAACTTCCTATGCGCTCACCGCCATTTTCGCCATTTCCTCACGTGTGATCGGGTCATCTGGTCGCATTTGTCCATCGCTTCCCTGTACAATTCCGGCATCCGCTGCGGCTTGAATGGTGTCCGCATACCATGCATCTGCCTGCACATCATCGTAGCCGCCCTGATAGGGAACGGCCGAAAGTCCCATGCTGCGCACCAGCAGCGCAATAAATTCGGCTCTTGTCACAGTTGCCTCTAAATGCAAATTGCCGTCAACGCCCTGTACGATCCCCCGGTCTATTAAAAAGCTGATTTCAGACTCTGCCCAATGTCCCTGGAGCCCCTGCTTCAGTTGTTCCAACGTGTCATCCGGTTTTGTTGCGTTTGGATTGCCTGTATTCCCATTTGGCACTGTCGAAATATTGCCGCCGGTAGAACTGCTGACAGAACCGCTGCTTCCAGAACTACCACCGCTGCCGGAGCCGCCGCCGTGATTTGGTGTTTGTGGAGTCGTCTTGTTGTCCTCTGGCCCGTCATCGCCAACCAAAATTGGCGCGTCACCAAAATAGATGTAGCCTTTTGCATCTTTAAAAGAAACCGGCGTACCGTTGTAGAGCACACGATTGATAGCCTGTGCATTGCGCTTTACCGTGAGCTGCGTTAAATCCACATCAAGAGAAGAACTAATCTTTAAGGTGCCGGCGTTTATTTCAATGCCCAGCTGCGGCACCGCTCCCAATGCTTGAAACAATATTGTCCCGTTTTGATCTGTCAATACCAGCGTCTCATCTTCCCGTTCGCCGACATGCGTTTTATGCTCCTCGGTGTCATAGAAAGCCGTTCCATCTGCCAAAATCAGCCGCTGCAAATCTGTGTTGTTTTTTTCTACATATAACATACTTCCATTAAATGTATAGTCGCCGATCTGTCTCTCTGCCAATTGCTCTTCGCTATGTAAAATGTAATAAGTCGCATCAAATGCCTGTTTTCCACTTTCCGCAACCAGCATTTCAAATGCTGATACGTCCGTCGGCTGAACCTGTGCTATTTCAAGCGGCGTGGTTTGTATCTCCACCGTATTGCCGGTATCCGTCGGGTACAAAATAGTGTCAAATGTGACGGTTCCCGCCGTCTGTTGCTCCATTTTTGCATACGGAACGTTGGGGGTAAGCCCCATCCGACCATCCGGCTGAAGGTATATATCGCTGTATTTTTCTGCCGCAATCGGGACAATCGTGAGATTTGGTCCTTTTCTATTGGTGCTGACAGCGCCGGTTATTTCATTTACCGTTAGATTGGCATCCTCCGGCGTATGCCAGTTTTGGGCATAGTGATTTACGCTTTGTGTATCTTCCGGGTCTAAAAAGTCAGACACAATCCAAAACCCCGGTTTGATAAACAGAACGCTGCGGTCATACTGGAACCCAGGTTGATTCAGTGTTTCCAGTTTGATAAAATCGTAGACGTTATTGGTTTCCCAATTATGGATAATCCCTCTTTTCCCGATTTCTCCTATGATTTCACCGGTCGTCTCATCAACAACGCATTTGCGTAGCTGATCCGTCCCGTTTACTACCACCATATTGTGTGCCTCGCTGCCTTCCATCCAGTCTCTGATTTCTCCTTGCTCATAGCCTGCATTTCCGGGGTCTGCAATCAGCCGCTCGCCATATCCATATACCACCACACTTAAATCATCCGCGTGACCATGTGACTGCCACGCCGCATCAGCATTGATGTGCAGATAATTGTCGCGCGAGCCCCAGCCGGTACGCATGACCGCCTTTTTCCCTACATCGTACAACACCGAGGTATAATCCGGTTCCTGTCCTTTCGCACCGTAAGCGCCCGCATAAATCAACCGCTGATTTTGAAACAACTCGCCGTAATATTCGCAGACGCCCATATCAATCGAACCGCCAACGCCATCGCCCACCCCGATGTTGGAATATCCGGGACCTACCATATCCGCAAAGTAAACACAAAGCCCCTCCAGTTTCTGCTGCATCTCTTCATCATAGGGAGATGAAACTTTGGCGCTGTCCGTTATTTCCTTCCAAATCTTAAATCCATTGATTCCGTATGACACATAGTTCAGCGCCTGCTCAACAGACGATCCGTCCTCCACCCATTGTACCTTGAGACACAATTTCAGATTTTGCTGGAAGCGTTCTCTGAACACGTCGGTCTTTTTTAATTCCGGGAAATTGGAAATAATGCTGAGCAGCGCGCCGGTTTCCTGAACACCGATGTTGTTTGTTGTTGGGGAAGTATACAAGAACCATTCTCCCATGATATACATATGTTTCAGCATGGCACTAAAAATTTCCGTTGTCAGCACCGGGTAGTACACCAATTCCTGCATGAAAAGATCCACAAACATTTTTGTCCGTGTCCCATACAAAAGCTCTATATTCCCGGGAGAATAAAGTTTCATGCGCATATCCTGATGCAGCCAGGACATAATGGTGCGCAGCATGCAACACTGATAAAATTCCGGGCACTCCTCGTCTGCCGCCGCCAGCGGTCCATAAAAGCTACCGTAGGCATAAAACCCCATAAGGTTCGTCGTCAGTCTTGTCGCCTCAGAATATTCGCCTGAAGCTGTTACAAACGTCATATAGTCGTCGCCGTCAAAGTTGACAAACTGTCTTCTGATACCGTTCGAATGATAATAGTCCGTCTCTTCCACAAACTGCAGCGCCGGTCCGTTGTCAATGCAGACAACCGCTTCGCCGCTGCCCTTATTGCTTTCATTGACGGCATAGAAAACAACTTCTGCACTTGAGACGCTTTCTCCCACTTCGATTCCGCTCAGGTCAAAACGGATATAGCCAACCTTCGTATTATCGTCATACGCCAAATCAGCATCAATGCTGGACACGCTTTCTTCCACCAAAATAATATCTTCATTCCCAGTCGGCACCGTTGTGCCCGGGCTGACATAGTTGTCTGCTTCACATGGAAGCTCCCGGACAACGCCGTCAATCACAGCGCGAATAACGGGAGCGTATTCTGTCTGTTCTCTGCTGCGGATTCTAATCCGGGTGCCGTCCTTGTTCATTCCGCCTACCGCCAGCAGAAGTTTTGTATTGGAAGTACGCTGCGATTCCAGTTTATCAGTAATATCAAGCGTTATCCGCTCATCCTCCGGCTTTTCGATTTCCGCTTCATTTTTCGCGCGAAATGTTGCCCATAAACCCGGATCGCCGCTGCTGGCACCTGCCCAAGCAATGTTTTTCGCAAGCAAATCGGCAACAAATTTTTGCGTTCTGCTGTAGGAACTGTAACGGCTGCGGTTTTGATAGTTCGCCTTATTCTGATAATAGGTCAACATACAGTCGGCTGCCGTCACATAATCTCCTGCTTTTACAGCGTCTTCCGCCTCTTTTAACGGCGTGCAGTCAAAATTGTAGTCTATGTAATCATAGTTAATCTGCCCTTCTATTTCCCATTCGCCGGTTTGTTGATTATACTTTCCGTAAAAATCTTCATCTGTAATTGTATTTGGATCGTTGATTTTTAATTC
>CBCTHD010000104.1:0-7305 GCA_965146615.1 uncultured Clostridia bacterium | reverse complement strand
ATCGGCGCTTGCCGCAATTAGTTATATCCGCTCGCGTGCAAAGGAATTGCATATAGACAGTGCGTTTTACAAAACAAAAGATATTCACATACACGTGCCGGAAGGTGCGACGCCCAAGGATGGACCTTCTGCCGGCATTACCATTGCTTCCGCTTTGATTTCCGCGCTGCAGGAGCGGCCGCTGAAGGGCGGCGTTGCGATGACGGGTGAAATCACCATCCGCGGACGGGTGCTGCCTATTGGTGGACTGAAGGAAAAATCTATGGCGGCGTACAAGGCGGGGAAAAAGATGGTCGTGATACCCAAAGGAAATAGGAAGGATCTGCTGGATTTGCCGGACGTGGTAAAACAAAATGTGAAATTTATTCCTGTGGAAACAATGGACGAAGTTGTCGCACAGGTATTTCAAAAATCTTCCTACCGCGTGAAGCGACATGGGGAGAAAGACCAGGCGGAATTGCCCATGATCTCTACAGTGTCGGGATCAGGCGCTGTGATGATGGACGAAATTTAATCGAGAAAGAGGACTTCTTATGAATTTACACAATATCGAGATTACTGTTTCTGCCGTAAAAAAAACGCAGTATCCGCAAACGGGCATACCGGAGATTGCGTTTGCAGGGCGTTCCAATGTCGGAAAATCATCTTTTATCAACAAGATGGTGGGGCGGAAAAAATTAGCCAGGACGAGTTCGACGCCGGGAAAAACGGCGCAGATTAATTTTTATAATCTGGATCAGACGATGTTTATTGTAGATTTGCCGGGTTATGGATATGCAGCGGTTTCAAAGCAGGAAAAACAGCGCTGGGGACGTATGATGGAAGAATACCTCAATACGCGCCGGCAGCTGGTGCAAACGGTACTGCTGGTGGACAGCCGGCACAAACCGTCCAAGGACGATATACAAATGCTGAACTGGATTCGCCACCGGCATGGATTTGCCGTTGTGGTGGCAACTAAAATTGATAAGCTATCCAAAAAGCAGGTGGACGAAAATCTGGGACTGATTTATCAGACGCTGCAGCTCACAGATGATGATGTATTGCTGCCGTTTTCCAGCCAGACGGGCGAAGGGCGACAGGAGGCATGGGAATTGATTTGTGAACTGATAGGCGAGGAAATGCCAAAACTACAGTGACATTGGAGGTGTGACAAATGCGCATGACGTTTATAAAATGGCAGGGAAAAACACACGCAGCCCTGCTGCTGGCGGATGGTGCGGCGCTATTGGAGGGACCTTTTGGCGCGTGGGAGCGGACAGGTGAAGTGATACCACTGGAAGAAGCGGAGACGGTCTGCATGTTTCCGCCCTCCAAAGTGGTGGCGGTAGGGCTCAACTACCGGCAGCACATTGAGGAAATGGGAGAGGAAACACATGACGATCCGGTGCTGTTTCTCAAGCCCACCAGCGCAGTGATAGGACCGGGAGAAGCCATTGTATTGCCGCCGCAATCGGAGCAAGTGGACTTTGAAGCGGAGCTGGCGGTCGTCATCAAAAAACAGGCAAAAAATATCACGCCGGAGCAGGCGGAAGAATACATTCTGGGATACACATGCTTGAACGATGTGACAGCGCGGGATCTACAAAAGAAAGATGGGCAGTGGACACGTGCCAAAGGCTTTGATACATTTTGTCCCATTGGCCCTGTGATTACCGATGAAATCAATCCAAACAGGGTGGAGGTGAAGCTGATTCAAAATGGAACGGTCATGCAGCGGGGAAACACCTCCATGTTTTTGGTGCCGGTGCAGAAGCTGGTGAGTTATATTTCTTCGGTGATGACGTTGTTGCCAGGAGACGTTATTACAACGGGAACCCCCTCCGGAATTGGGCCTATGCATGTAGGCGATACCATTTCTGTGGAAATAGAGGGAATCGGCACATTGACCAATCCGGTGAGAAACGCCTAAATGGCGGCGGAGTTATATTGCAATTTGACAAGAAGGGATCAAAATGAAAATCAATCAAGAAATGGATATTGCGGTTGTCTCCGATGAAGAGGTGCTTATAACAGATGTACAGTCTGCATTGGATTTGATGATGACGGTAAAATATGAGACTGGCGCTGAAAAAATCGTCATCAATAAAAAAGCGATTTGTGAAGACTTTTTTATTTTAAGTACCGGTTTAGCGGGAGAGATATTGCAGAAATTTATCAATTATCACATAAAAATTGCTATTTTTGGAGATTATTCAAACTATACGAGTAAGCCGCTTCGGGATTTCATTTATGAATCGAATTGTGGAAATGATATTTTCTTTTTGGATACCAAAGAAGCTGCAATTCATAAATTAAAAACAGTTTAACAAACAGAAATAATAGAGCCTTTTGTACATATGCTGCCGCCGGGCAGCGTGTGCGTTATGTTAGAAAGGTAATTACAATCGTATCGTCAGGCGCGGCGGGATGATCCTGCCGGGGTACGTTAAGCCTGGCGATTTTTTTATAGAAAAGCGTCCGGGTGATTTAGGAAGGAGAGCAAAATGATGGAAGGAACATTGATACGGTCTTTTTTACGGTATGTTTCTATGAGCATTTTTAGTATGTTGGCGATTTCTTGTTATGTGTTGGCGGATACCTATTTCATTGCGAACGGAGTGGGGAGCTTGGGACTCGCAGCGCTGAACATAGCCATACCGGCCTATATGGTTATCAGCGCATGTGGAATGCTTTTGGGGATGGGCGCAGCAACACTGTTTTCCATTGAAAGGGGGAAAAATGCCTCTCTAAAGACGTTGCGGTCTATTTTCACAACGACACTGATGTTAGGCGTCGTTGTAGGAGTTGTACTGCTGCTGCTAAGCTGGTCTATACCAGGGTACATTGCCCGTGCCCTTGGTGCAACAGAGCAGATTTATCCATATTCTGTGGTGTATATCCGCACTGTAGGAACGTTTGCGCCGGCGTTTGTCGTCAGTCAGATAATGGTTTGTTTTGTCCGCAATGATGGGCAGCCTAATTTAGCAATGGGCGCTATGATTGTTTCTTCTTTTTCTAACATTGTGCTGGACTACATTTTTATTTATCCGCTGCACATGGGAATGTTTGGCGCGGCGTTAGCGACGGGAATATCGCCGGTTGTCAGCATCAGTATTTCTCTGTGCCATTGTTGGAAAAAAGAAAATCACCTGCGTCTGGACAGAAATGGTTGGTCTGGGAAATGGATTGTGCCGACAGTAAAAGCGGGTACGCCGCATTTCATTGGAGAGCTTTCTTCTGGCTTAGTGATTTGCTTGTTCAACGTTGTTATTGGCAAAATTAGTGGAGATGTTGGAATTGCGGCATACGGCATCATTGCTAATGTGGCATTGGTAATTCTGGCAGTTTTTAACGGTATCAGCCAAGGCGTGCAGCCGTTGATGGGACAGAGCTTTGGCGCGGATAAGAAAGAGCATCTGCAAAAGCTGCTCTATTTATCGGCGGGTCTGGCGCTGGTGCTGGGCGGTATATTTTATACACTGTGTGCCACGCAAGCGCATGGAATCGTTAAACTATTCAATAAAGAAGGCTTGGACACGCTTGCAGAGATTACCGTGCCGGGAATCCGACTATATTTTTCTGCATTTTTGTTTGCGGGTATCAACCTGGTGTCGGCGACATACTTCTCCGTTATTTTGCGTCCGAAAGCAGCATTTTTAGATGCAGCGCTGCGCGGATTTTTATTGGTGGTGCCGCTGGTGGTACTGTTTGCAGTCTGGTTTGGTATGACGGGTGTGTGGCTGTCTGTACCGGCAGCAGAACTGCTGACATTGCTTGTTGTTTTGCTGCTATACCGGAGACAAAGAAGCGGGATACATTGACTTATGGAACGAAAAGATTTATAATAGAAAAAAAGATGGAAAGGCTGGTGCGGCATGGAACAAGAAACGCTGAAATTTTTACAGTTGTTGTCTCAGCGGTATCCCAACATTCAGACAGCAAGCTCAGAAATTATCAACTTAAATGCAATCTTAAATCTACCAAAGGGAACGGAACATTTTTTAAGCGACCTACATGGGGAATATGAGGCGTTTAGCCACATTTTGCGCAACGCTTCCGGCGTCATTAAACGAAAAATTGATGAAAGTTTTCAAACGACGCTGACACAGACGGAGCGCAAAACCTTAGCGACTTTGATTTACTATCCACGGCAAAAACTTGCGCTGGTTAAAAAAGAACAGCGGTATTTAAATGACTGGTATAAAATTACGCTGTACCGACTCGTGGACATCTGCCGGATTATTGCGTCGAAATATACACGTTCTAAAGTGCGTAAGGCGCTGCCAAAGGATTTTGAATATATTATAGAAGAATTGCTCCATGAGCATGGGGACGTGGAAAACAAACAAAAATACTATGCCGGAATTATTGAAACTATCATCAAAACGGGGCGTGCAGACGCGTTTATTACGGAACTGGCACATCTGATTCAACGGCTTGCGATTGACCGTCTGCATATTTTAGGAGATATTTTTGACCGGGGACCGGGTGCGGATTTGATTATGGAGACGCTGAAAAATTATCATTGTGTTGATGTGCAATGGGGAAATCATGATGTGATGTGGATGGGAGCCGCGGCGGGCAGCACGGTTTGTATTGCAAGTGTGCTTCGTTTGGCGGCACGGTATAATAATATGGATACCGTAGAAGATGGTTATGGTATCAGTCTGCGTCCACTTGTCACCTTTGCAATGGAGGTTTACCGCGATGACCCGTGCGAATGCTTTTTGCCGGATATGGTAAACGGCAGCGACGGCGACAGCATGAAAGACCTTGAAATTATGGCAAAAATTCACAAAGCAATTGCTGTGATACAGTTTAAATTAGAGGGAGAAATTATCCGGCGCAATCCAAATTATGAGATGGAGGACCGTCTACTGCTGGATAAGGTTGATTATGAAAAAGGAACACTGCATCTGGACGGGAAAGAGTTCCCGATGAAAGATACGCATTTTCCGACAGTCGTATCACAGGACCCTTACCGTCTGACGCCGGAAGAAACTGATGTAATGGAAAAACTGCGCACATACTTTATGCATAGCGAAAAATTGCAGGAGCACATTCGGTTTTTGTATTCCAAAGGCAGCATGTATTTGAAATTTAATGGCAATCTTTTGTACCACGGATGTATTCCTGTGGAGGAAGATGGTACGTTTATGGCATTTGAAACGGAGGAAGGAAACCTTTCCGGCAGAGCACTGCTGGATTATGCAGATAAGACGGCGCGCAAAGGATATTTCCTGCCGCCGGATTCCGCTGAAAAGCAACGCAGCGAAGACTTTCTGTGGTATCTGGGATGCGGAAAAAAATCGCCGCTGTTCGGGAAAAGCAAAATGTCTACCTTTGAACGCTATTTCGTGGAAGACAAAGAGGAGTGGGCGGAAAAGAAAAACGCCTACTATGACAAAATGGAGGATGCAACGTTATGTGAGCAAATTTTGGTGGAGTTTGGCTTGGACCCTGCAACATCACATATTATCAACGGACATGTTCCTGTGAAATGTAAAGCGGGAGAAAAGCCCATCAAAGCAGGGGGAAAGTTGTTTGTTATCGATGGCGGGCTATCCAAGGCCTATCAGGCAACGACAGGAATAGCAGGTTACACGTTGATTTACAATTCCTATGGACTTATGCTGACTTCTCATCAGCCATTTTGTTCCAGGGCGCGGGCGATTGAGGAGGAACAGGATATTCATTCTTCAACGGAGGTCGTGGAAAAAACGTCTTCCCGTATGCGGGTTGCAGATACAGACATTGGTTTGGCGCTCAAAAGCCAGATTGAGGATTTGCAGCAGCTATTAGAAGCCTATACCAAAGGATTGATACACCAGAACGAATAAAAGAATTTGCAGTATATTGTTTTAGCGAGACGACATAGAGAAAAGCTATGTCGTTTTGCTGTTTTTGTGAAAATAATGGTCTAAGTTGTTGCTTTTTCGTTTCCACGTCATTTTTATGATATTGACAGTATTTCTTGACAAAAAATGGTGATGGAGGTACAATGTAGTTAGTGAAAACTAATTTCGGGAAAATATCAGCCCATGCCATCATAGGTTGATGGAAAAAAGGACGCTTGCGTAAGGAGGCGGTGTACAAGACAGATTGGTACTGTGTTTGTGCGTCGCTTCAAAAACTCTATGCGGCGATAAGGGAGGGCGTTATAATGAAAATTTTGATTTATGGAGCGGGTGTGCTTGGAAGTCATATTGCCCATGTATTGTGCAGCGCTGGACATGATATAACAGTACTTGCGCGTGGGAAGCGATTGAGTGCTTTAAAACAAAATGGGTTGGTCATACGCCATTATCTACAGCTAAGAACAACTGTCGATAGAATCAAAGTAACAGATAAACTGGATAGAAACGATGAATATGAGCTTGTATTGATTGTTATGCAGTATCAGCAAATAGAAAAAATATTACCTGATATTGCCGAAAATCTGAATACAGCAAATTTTGCCTTTATCGGAAATAATCCGTTTCCGGAAAGAACGGCAGCGTATATCAATAAAAACAGCCCCATAAAGAAGAATCTATATTTTGGATTTTTTATGGCAGCGGGACGCATTGAAAACGACCGCGTAATCAGCGCTCATACGGGCGGCGCAAACAGCGGCCGCCTTATGATTGGTTCGCTTGACGGCAAAAGTCTCGATATTTTTAAAACGCTGTGTGCAAACGGTAGGTTGAAGCTCAATATTCAGGAGGATATTGACGCATGGTTAAAAAGTCACGCTGCATTTGTATTGCCGGTATGTTATGCAATATATCAGTGTAATGGAAATTTTCGTATGGCATCCAAGGCCTTGATTCATAGTATTATTAATGCTATTATAGAAGGATATAACATGCTTAGAAGCATTGGGATTGTTCCAAGACCTGCAGAGGATGAGGAATTTGTAAAAAGACATAGGTACAGAGCATATGCTTTTATTAAAATTTGTGCTGTGACACCGATAGGACGCTTGATGACAAGCGATCATGCGATGAGTGCAGTGGAGGAAATGCGTGCGCTTGATGCGGCATTTTGCGAGCTCAAAGAACAAAGTGGTATAACAATGGAAACATGGAGTCAATTGCAAAAATTTATGAGGTAATGTATGAAAAAATTGTTTTGGGAACGTTTTGCGTTCATGTATGATGCTGCTATGAAAAAAGGAGATGAAGCCGATAGAGAGGCGGCGGAATATATTGTGGGATTTTTGCCAAAATCCTGCCATATGCTGGAAGCTGCTTGCGGAACAGGGCGGTTTACCTGTGAAATAGCGCCAAAGATACAACATGTGACCTGTTGTGACTACGCGTTGAATATGGTAAATGAAAC
>CBCTHD010000103.1:0-7308 GCA_965146615.1 uncultured Clostridia bacterium | reverse complement strand
GTTCAATATCTGCATACGCGTCCGGCGCATTTGCAGAATTCACTGCCCACACATTTGATTGTGTTGACAAGTTGGTCACGCCGTCTGTGAGAGATTCCGCTGCACCTGAGTTTATCACGCTGACAGTTACCGGCTTTCCGAGGGCGATATTCGTATCTTCAGCCAACGCCGGAAATGCCACTGCCGCGACTGTAACCGAAAGCGCTAATACTACGGAAATAACTTTTTTCAAGCCTTGCATTTTTCTTCCCCCTTCTCATCATAGGCTTCATATATTTGTTTGTCCAGGCGGGGAGGGTGCCCCGCCCGAACTATCTTTTGTTCTCCGTCCACCTGTACGCGCAGGGGGCGGCTTTACGATACCAGTCGCCTATTGCATTTTTTCCTTGTAGGTAGCATATGCAGCAGCATAGATTTCCTCCAACTCCGCACCGCCCTGCTGCCCAATTTGCTCTATAAAACTGTCAAGTTCACTCATGGAGCGTGTTCCCGTCACGAACGCAACTACGCCCTCATCGACCAAGGTCTCTGTTACCATTTGAATTTCCTCAATGCGGTCTGTCTGTTCCTCCGTGAATGTCAGCGCAATCTTGTAGTTCGTCTCGTATCCTTCGACATCTTCACTGTATCCCTGAACAATCTCATTCAGCTCATCCGGGAGTGTTACCACACCATCATCCTTTTCAACCCGTATAATACGGTTATGATTGAGCCCCAGCGTATTCATGGCATCTATTGTGCCTTCCGGATTGTAAGTTGCCACAATGTCAGAGGTATATTGATGTCTACCATCCTCGTTCAGCGTGTAGTGTTCTCCTTCAATTCCCCACTGTATCTTTTCCTGCGCCTCATCACTGTACATCCAGTCTACCAGTTGCAAAATACGTCCCAGATGATTGGTGTTTGCGGAAATTCCCCACGATGTCCACAATCCCAGCGTTTCCGAATAGTTGAGACGTTTTTTGGTATAGCCCTCCGACACAAGCGGATCAATCAATGTCGTGTTAAACGTAGTGTCCTCTGGATGTAATTTTTGATAGGACTCTTCCAGGGTATTCGCCCGTGCCGGCCAATCTAGCGTAAATACGCCGGTGCCATTCAGGAATTTTTCCTGCCATTGCTGCTCAGACGCGGTAAAGAATTCCTTATCCAAAATACCATCTTGCCACGCCTGTGCAAAATCTGTTATCATTTCTTTAAAACCACTGTTCATCGGTCCAAATTCAAATTGGTCCGTCTCCACATTATAGAACATGCCCTCAGCAGTGTTATATCCAACACCATATGCTGTCAGAAATGTCATTGTTTCACGGTTTACAATTCCCACGATATCAGGATGCGCCTCTTTGATCTGGCGCAGCGCGGCAAACAACTCCTTGTAAGTCGTGGGGGTTGGGATATTCTGCTCATCCAGATAATCCTGGCGGATAATCGGCGTCCATTTGTACTGTTTCACATCGGGCGCAAAGCGTGGCAGCGCATAAATATGATCGTCTCCTGCCGTCAGTGAAACTTCGGCAGTTTTATCATCTTCCAAATATCTCGCAAAATTTGGCAAATATTCAAAATACTCATCCACTGCAACAAGCGCTCCCTTGGGCCCGATTTGCTTGCAGGTTTCTGCCGGCAGCGGCGCTACAATATCCGGCAGTTCGTTGGAGGCAATTAAAAGATTCAGCTTTTCAAAATGTGACTGGTTGTTGTTCAGTGAAAATTTAATATCAATATTAAATTCTTCTTTTACCAATTCTTTAAATACGAAGTCCGAACCATCTCCGCTGGTGTTGTTGAGCAACATCATGTCAATCGTAATCGGCTCCGCACTGTCCATGTCTGCTGCAATATCTGTTTCTTTTGAACCACACCCGCTCAAAAGTCCCACCGACAAAGTGATTGCTGCTAAAATACAAATCATTTTTGTGTAAATCTGTTTCATAATAGAACGCTCCTTTATTTTATAATTTTTTATCCCTTCACTGCACCTAACATAACACCTTTCACAAAATACTTTTGAATAAATGGATATACGCACAAAATTGGAATCATCGCTATGATGATGGACGCTGAAATAATCATGTCGCTTGTCATCATTGTCTGCCCCAGCGCTTCCGAGGCTCCGCTGGACAAATCGCTGGCATTTTGGCTCAAAATTAAATCCTTTAAGATGATTTGCAGCGGATACTTGTCGGCATCCTTTAGATAAATCATCGGATTGAAATAGGAGTTCCACATGCTAACCGCATAAAAGAGTGCAATGGTCGCAACCACCGGCTTGGACAGCGGCAAAACAATCTTTGCAAAAATTTGAAAGTCGTTTCCGCCATCTAGTTTTACCGATTCGAATAATTCCTCCGGCAGCCCCTGCATATATGTCCTTGTAACAATCATATTATACGTACTGATGGAGGTCGGCAATATAATTGCCCATATCGTGTTGTAAATGTGTAGGTTTTTCACCAGCAGAAAATTCGGAACCAGACCGCCGCTAAAAAACATGGTAAACAGAATGAGAAAAGAAATCTGCTTACGTGCAAATAAATTGGGGCGCGATAGGCAATATGCCAGCATCGTTGTCAAAAACAGGCTTAACGACGTTCCTGTCACGGTGTAGAGAATTGTGTTTTTATAGGATGACCAGAAATAGGTGTCCGACATCACTTCCTTATATGCGTCCACATTCCAGCCGCGCGGGAAAATAGTAATCATGCGCGCCTGGACATACTCCGCCGAACTGAGCGATACCGCGAGAACATAAAGCATCGGATAGAGTGTGACCGCAACTATGAGAATCATGACAAATCCGTTGACCAGTGTAAATGCAGTATCGCCTTTTCTCTTTTGATGTAGCATAAATCATCTCCTCCTTTCTTACCACAGGCTGGTCTCTGTCAATTTTTTACTCAATGCATTGGTAATTAAAATCAAAATCATGGAGACAATGGAATTCATCAGTCCCACGGCTGTACCGAAGCTATAATTTGCCTGGGAGACACCAACCCGATATACATAGCTGGAAATAATATCAGCCGTTTCATAAATTCCAGGATTGTACATCATAATAACCTTTTCATATCCCACTGTCAGCAGATTCCCTACCTTTAATATCAAAAGAGTGATGATGGTCGGGCTGATCGCCGGCAACGCAATGTGCCACATACATCGAAAACGCCCAGCGCCGTCCAAATGTGCCGCCTCATATAAACCCGCATCCACCGCCGACAGGGCCGCCAGATAGATGATGGAGCCCCAGCCGAATTCCTGCCAGATGGACGACGAAATATAAATCGTCCGAAACCATTCCGGCCGCATGAAGAAATTGATTTCCTCGCCGCCCAGCGCCACGATAATCCGGTTAATAATTCCGGTGGACGGTGACAGTAAGGATTGCAATATTCCCACGACAATGACAACCGAAACAAAGTGCGGCAAATAGCTTACCGTCTGCACAACCTTTTTAAACCATTTGTTCTTTACCTCGTTTAAAAACAAGGCAAAGATGATGGGGATCGGAAAGTAGTAAATCAGGTTGTAAATACTCAACAGCAGCGTATTGCGAATCAGCCGAAACGCATATGGTCCCTTAAAAAAATTTACAAAATTGTCCAGACCTACCCACGCGCTGCCCCAAATACCTTTTACCATGTCGAACTTCTTAAATGCGATAATCACGCCGTACATCGGCATATAATGAAACACGAAGTAATAAATCAAACATGGCAATATCATAATGAAAAGATACTTCTGTTCGTTCCAGAATTTTTTTAGATTGATTTTTTTCGGTGCTTTGATTGCTGCTCCCGCCATTTCTGTTTTCACGCCAAACCTGCTCTCCTTTCCTACTTTTTATTCCACACCTGGAACGTCATTTCTATATTGCGGATATTTCCGGTTCCGTTGATGACAAAATCTGCATTTTGTTCCAGTTTGTGCTCCAGCGCAAGGTTGTCTTTATACATCTCGATACGGCATTGTTCCCAGGTATATGTGATTTCCTGACGCACATCGGCAACAACAGAAAAGTCACCCTGGGTAACGCCAATTTTTTCCGGCAGCGGACGGTTACAGTCCGCTTTTACCGTGAAGCTCTCTTCGGTATTGCCCAAATATTGCATTTGCAGCATGGCATCAAAATAATTTCCACGCAGCTTTTGTGCAATGTTCTCATCAATTGTCAGATAAATGCCGCCCGCCATGTTATAGACCTCGGTTTCGCTCGTCTCTACCGACGCCGGCTCGTCATACAGTTTTATCTCGCGAATTTTCACCCCGCGCGTGCCGTCGTCAAAACAGAAACGCACTTTATCCGTCTCTACCGTCTGCGCAAAGTTCCAGCGCAGCTCTGTCTTGGTTTTGGGATTGTTCTGTATCGTTCCGCCCGGAACGTCCACCCATACACCATTGTTCCTATATTGCACCCGCACATTCTCAACTGCCCATGTACCGCCGCTCATGCCGGAATACACATCCGCTCCCATCACACGGCAGCTCTCCTGCAAATCTATTTCCAGTATGTAACTGTCCTCCTCGGTAGTCGTCATCCACATAGAGTTGTCTGTCAGATAACCGTCAACCGCTTTGTCAGCCGTCCCATTTGTCAACTCGCTGTTTGCCGCAACCGGCTTGCCCTGCGCCAGTTCCCTACCGCGCAGCGCCAGGAAGGATTCATCCTCCACCAGGCTGGGATCGCCTTGCGTATATACCATCAACTCCCTGACGCGGACGCCGCGCGTTCCGTCGTCGCTCACCAGGCGAACTTTTGAAGTGGTAACGGGTGCAAAGACCCACGACAAGTCTGTGTTTGTTTTGCTGTTACCCGTGGTCTCCGTTTCGGGAATCGTCACCCATTCGCCGCCTTTCAGATACTCCAGCCGCACCGTTTCCAGCGCCCAACTGCCATCATCCTTGCCGGCATACAAATCGGCTGCAACAATTTCATATTCCGCACCAAAATCAATCTCCGCCCAATAGGTGGTTCCGTTTTGCGAGGTTATCCAGCGGGAGGCATCCGCTATAACGCCGTCTACTAAATTTGATACCGGCCCTGTCGCATCTTCGTCATTCGTTGTTACGTTCTTGCCTTTTGCTATGTTTCTGCCTTTTACGACCGTCGGCTGCGTGGCAGCAGCCAAATCCGTCTGCGCCGGGTCAGCGGTTTCTGCATAAGATGTTATAGTTAAACCGCCCTGCGTACTGCTCACGGTTATCGTTTCAATTTCCAATTCCTGTTCACACTCTTTTTGCAGCTCCGCTGCTTTCCCTATCATTGCTTGTGCAAACGTATAAGCGCCCTTGGAGGTCCCGAGCGCAGCAGCGTCCAGTAAGCCTATCATGTCACTGACCTCAAAGCCGGTTTTTTCCAGCTTTTCTGCATATTTTCTGGATTCAAAGATTTGCTGCGGTATTTGCAGCGCTTCCTTTGCATTTTCCTCCACGTCCTTGTCGCGAAACGCGCTCGCATACTCCAGCGTTGTTTCCAGCTCACGGTATCCGTTCTTGACTGTCGGTTCTATCTCATGTCCTTCCGTAAAGTCCGACCACGACGCGATGAACACCACATCTATCTGATTTTTGTTCTGATTGTAAAAATCCCATTGCCATCGGTAGACCTCACCATCCGCACGGTCCAGACCGAGATATTTGCCCGATCCCCATCCGGCGCAGCCGCGGTTATCAAATCCCGGTGTAACAACCGCTGTATTCACATTCACCTTTTGCCCTCTGTCCCACAGCTGCTTATAGGCCTGTGCATAATTCTGTACATCCTCAAGTGTGGCATAGTTGTCATAATAGGGATAATTTTCATCCATCGGACGCACCCGCGGCACAATCCACTGATGGACATCCACACCGACATTAATCCATTCCGATGTGGAACTTATGGCGTCTGAAAAACGGACCGTGCCATTGCTATATGTACCGCCCAGTGTAGCTCTGCGAATATAATAGGGTTCCTCCATTCCGTCGGGATATTGGTACTCCGACTGAAGTATATCCTGCAATTCCGTTGAAGTCGGTCCGCCGCCGAACAGGAATATCACGGGATGCCCGTCTATCATCGCCCCAGACGGCGTATTGTAGACTTCATCAATTAAAAATTGTACACTGGTTTTAAAATAGTCCAACTTATCCTCCCGCGTCTGAATATCGGAACGGTAGTTTTGAATCCAATTGTTTGCGACCAGCCATGAATCGCACCAGTCTGCGCCAATTTCCAAGCCGTACTTCTGTGCCTGTTCCATAAATGCCTTCATTAAAACAGTATTCGTATATTCCGGAAACCCAAAATCCACCATAAATCCGTCGATGTTTGCAATTTTGGCAAGCAACATCTTATACTCCACGTAATCAGGGTCGATTTCCGACTGCATACCAACCACCGGTCCGCCGTTGATGCTTGCCAGTTGGTGAATTCCGTTTTCATCCATTAAATCTGCGCTGTAATTAATATGGTCCAGTCCTGTAGCGGAACTGCTGCTGTCGTAGTACTGCTTCCATGAGCCGAGATCGCCGTCATGTTCTCTTGTGCGGCGAAAGCCATGGTACAGTGCATATACCTTCTTGTCATTTCCTTCGTCTACCGTCTGCTCCGCGCGCGTAATGGTCACTGTTTTTGTGTCCTCTTCCCAGTCCACCTGCGCCCCTAACGCCTCGCTGATAAAGCGAAGCGGTACATAGGTGCGGTCGTTGCGGACAGTCGGCGCTATATCCAGCGTGATTTCTGTATTGTTTGCTGTCACCTCCGGCGAATCCACCGTGAGCGCCACTGCATTGGTTTCGTCCATGACAGTTACCGTTTTCGTTTTTTCAAACCACGCAACCTCACCGCCAAGCTGCTCAGAAACGAATCTGACCGGCACCATGACGCGCTCTCCCGTATAATAGGGCT
Organism: uncultured Clostridia bacterium; assembly: GCA_965146615.1. Lineage (GTDB taxonomy): Bacteria > Bacillota > Clostridia > RUG12999 > RUG12999 > JAAWTG01. The sequence continues at coordinate 422 of CBCTHD010000103.1, read as the reverse complement.
GCTCGTCGGGAAAATCCACTTTTGTGCCGTTGACAACAACGGTAATTTCTTCTTCCGCCGCAGCCATGAGCGGCAGCGCTCCAACCAGCATCATTGCTGCCAGTGCAATTGCTAAAATACGTTTCATACCTCTCTTCCTTTCTTGTTATTTTTCGTAAACATTAAATTGTGCAGCAACATCCCTCACTGTAACACTGCCGCAAAACATCAAATCAGCGCCATGTGCCAATTTGTGATTCCAGTCGGTATTGGTGGGATACATTCGCACCTTTGCTGCCCGCCATCACTTTCTATTGTCCATGGTAATTCTGCAAACCGTCTGAAAATGTCCCGCCGACTTTACCTCAAATGACCCAAACCCTTCATCCCAAAAACAAAAGGTAAGAAATCCGTCAAAAACTTTACCGCGAATTTGCTGCACG
>CBCTHD010000102.1:0-7314 GCA_965146615.1 uncultured Clostridia bacterium | reverse complement strand
GGCTTGCGCCATAACAAAATGTGGCGGTGTGTAACACATCTATTGTAAACCTACAGCAAAACCGGAAAAAAATTCAAAAAAGTCTTGACAAATAAGAAAAATACCTGTAAAATAAACTATGTCCGCCTTTTCACAGGCGGCATATCCTTGTTCCCGGCAGAAGCCGGGGACCAAAGTCCAAAAGGAGGTGAAAGAAATGGCTGAACAGACCAACAAATACGAAACAATTTTCGTACTTGATGCGGATCTGGACGAAGAGACTACGAATGGTCTTGTCGAAAAAGTAAAGTCATTGATTGCTAGTAACGGTACGGTGGATCAGGTAGACGTTTGGGGAAAACGGCGTCTGGCTTACCCGATCAACTATAAAAACGAAGGTTACTATGTTTTGATTGAGTTTACATCTAATCCGTCCTTCCCGTCAGAACTGGAACGTATTTATAACATTACAGAAAACGTGATGCGTTCGATTGTTGTCAAAAAAGAAGCGTAAGGATCTGGTAGCGGAGAAAGGAAGCTGAGAATATGCTTAACCGAGCAATTTTAATGGGACGGCTTACGCGCGATCCTGAACTTCGGACCACGCCAAACGGCATCAGCGTTGTTTCTTTTTCGCTCGCGGTAGACCGTGGTTATGCGAAAGCCGGCGAGGAAAAACAGACGGATTTTATTAATGTTGTCGCATGGCGTTCATCAGCGGAATTTGTGGGCAGATATTTTACCAAGGGTATGATGATGATCGTAGAAGGCAGGATACAGTCACGTAGCTGGGAAGATCAAAACGGAAACAAACGGTATGCAATGGAAGTTGTTGCGGACAACATTCAGTTCGGAGAATCCAAAAAAGCAGCGGCACAACACACCGGTGCGGACATGCCGGCAGCACCGGCAGCGGCGCCCGCACAGAGCGACGGCGGTTTTGGCGATGTTGCAGGGTTTTCCATCGCGTCGGATGACGACGATCTGCCGTTTTAAGAAAATGATTTGAAGGATGGAAGGAGGAACGGGTCATGGCATATGATAGAGCTGATCGGCCGAGAGGCAGAAGAAGCAGAAAAAAGGTTTGCGCGTTTTGTGCAGACAAAGTAACGGAAATTGATTACAAGGACGTTGCGAAACTGCGCCGGTACGTTTCGGAACGGGGCAAAATTGTTCCGCGCCGTATCAATGGAAACTGTGCGCGTCATCAGAGACAGGTGACAACGGCTATTAAACGCGCAAGAATCATTGCGTTGCTGCCGTTTACGACTGACTAAAAAGAATCCCAAAAGCCAGGATGCACTCCTGGCTTTTGTTATAACCGATAATTGGGATACATGTTGCCGTAGGCAGAAAAAGCCCTGTTTGAGAGATACAAAAAACAGCAGATGAAATGTGCCGGCAAACTGGAATCTGCTAGCATTAAAATACATCCAATCTGCGGACATGCGCCGCAGATTGGATACCTTGCAGCCGCTGGCGTTTCTTTCGGAACGCCAGCGGCTGTGCGGGGGAATCCAAAGGGGGGACGGCACGATGCCGCCGGCAGAGTAAGTCCCCCCTTTGAAATAGTTGGGGTGATACAATGACAAACCGAGCGTTATTATTGCAGGGAGCAGAACAGCTGGGACTTGTCATGCAGGACAAGACAGCGGACCAATTTGAAATATATGCGCGGCTGCTGGTGGAGTGGAACGAAAACATCAATCTAACGGCGATCACGGAGGGAAGGGAAATCGTCACAAAACATTTCCTGGACAGTTTGACGTTGCTGGACTGTGGACTAAACTTGGACGGCGCACGCATGATTGACGTCGGCACGGGAGCGGGCTTCCCCGGGCTGGCAGTGAAATTGCAGTGTCCCACTGTACGTCTGACGCTGCTGGATTCGCTGGCAAAACGGCTGAAATTTCTTGAAGCTGTCGCGGCAGAAACCGGCACGGAAGACGTTGTATTTTGTCATGCCCGCGCGGAGGACGGCGGACGGGATAAAACGCTGCGGGAACAGTTTGACGTTGCTACGGCACGCGCTGTTGCCAATCTCAGTGTATTGGCGGAATATTGCCTACCATTTGTGAAGGTGGGCGGTGTGTTCGCCGCGCTGAAAGGTCCCATGGCGGAGGAAGAACTGAATCTTGCCGCGGGCGCGATTGAAACACTTGGCGGAAAACTGCGTGAGGTGCGGGACGTAACCATTCCGTTTGCACAGTTGTCGCATAAGATTGTGCTGATTGATAAAGTGCGCCCCACGCCGAAGCAATATCCGCGCAAGGCGGGTACACCTGCCAAAAAACCATTGGTTTCATAAACCGGTATAGAACGCCGTCCGGAGATGGTTCCGGGCGGCTTTTTTGTTATGAAACATTCTTTACAAAATAACATGATTAAAATTGCCGGATAGTGCAAATACTAGCATCAAAAACAGAACGCTGCCAAAAAAAGACGGCGGGCTGGACAAAGAAAGGATGCTAGAATACGATGGCAAAAGAGGAAAAAGCGCAGGGAAATATCCCGGAAGTGGATACGCTGGTGGCAAACGCAATCGGTGCGCTAGAAACCATGCGGCAAATGGACCAGGAGCAGGTGGACCGCATCGTCAAAGCAATGGCAATGGCGGGCATGGACCAGCACATGACGCTGGCGAAGATGGCGGTCGAGGAAACGGGACGCGGTGTGTATGAGGATAAAATCACCAAAAACATGTTTGCAACAGAATATATTTACCACTCCATTAAATACATGAAAACAGCGGGCGTCATTGAAGAAAATGAACTGGAGGGCTATGAAGAAATCGCGGAGCCGGTAGGCGTGATTGCGGGCGTAACGCCCGTCACCAATCCAACCTCCACTACCTTGTTCAAAGCAATCATTTCCATCAAGGCGCGCAATCCTATTATTTTTGGATTCCACCCTTCTGCGCAAAAATGTTCGGCTGCGTCGGCAAAAGTACTGCTGGACGCGGCGGTAGAAGCGGGCGCGCCGTCGCACTGTATCCAGTGGATTGAACATCCCTCCATTGACGCGACTAACGCGCTCATGCATCACCCCGGTGTGGCGTTGATTTTGGCAACGGGCGGCAGCGGCATGGTGCGCGCGGCATACAGCTCCGGCAAGCCGGCGCTGGGGGTAGGACCGGGAAATGTTCCCTGCTACATTGAGGAAAGCGCCAACGTTCCGCGTGCCTGTCACGATTTGATTCTGTCCAAAACGTTTGACAACGGTATGATTTGCGCGTCGGAGCAGGCGGCAATTGTAGACGAAGCCGTTTCGGACGCGTTTGAGCGCTGTATGAAAGAAAATAACTGCTATTTTTTGAATGAGGAGGAAATCCAAAAGGTCAGCCGCTATGTTATCAATGAAGAAAAAGGGGCGCTTAATCCCGATGTAGTGGGGCAGTGTGCCGCTAAAATCGCACAGCGCGCGGGCGTGGACGTACCGGAGAACACCAAAATCTTGCTCGCAAAACTGGACGGTGTGGGGCCGCAGTATCCCCTGTCGCGGGAAAAATTGTCGCCAGTCCTGGCATATTACGTCGTGAAAGACTGGAAGGAAGGTATTAAGCGCGCAGAAGAGATGGTGGAATTCGGTGGACTCGGACACAGCGCTGTGGTGCACACGGAAAAAGAACAAGTCGTGGAAGCATTCCGCCAGCGTGTTAAGGCGGGACGATTAATTGTCAATTCGCCGTCGTCCCAAGGCGCCATCGGCGATATTTACAACACCAACATGCCTTCCCTCACGCTGGGATGCGGGTCGTTTGGCGGAAACTCCGTCTCCACCAATGTGACGGTGGTAAACCTCATGAACAAAAAACGGGTGGCAAAAAGGAGAGTCAACATGCAGTGGTTCAAGGTGCCGGAGAAAATTTATTTTGAATATGGCAGCGCACAGTATCTGGAAAAAATGCCGGGTATCAGCCGTGCGTTTATCGTGACGGATGCGGCGATGGTAAAGCTGGGCTATGTGGATAAAATTTTGTACTATTTGCGCAAACGGGAGCAGTATGTCCACTGTGAAATTTTTGCGGACGTGGAGCCCGACCCCGATGTGGAAACGGTAATGCGCGGCGTAAAAGCCATGCAGGCATTCCAGCCCGATGTGGTGATTGCGCTGGGCGGCGGCAGCGCCATGGACGCTGCAAAAGGTATGTGGCTGTTCTATGAGCACCCCGAAGCAGATTTTTCCGCCTTGAAGCTAAAATTCATGGACATTCGCAAACGGTTATATAAATTTCCTCGGCTGGGCAGCAAATGTAAAATGGTGGCAATTCCCACCACATCCGGAACCGGTTCAGAGGTGACGAGCTTTTCCGTTATCACCGACCGCAGCAAAAATGTGAAATATCCGCTTGCAGACTATGAACTCACGCCAGATGTTGCGATTATCGATACGGAATTCGTCATGACCGTACCGCCCTCCGTTACGGCAGATACCGGGCTGGACGTGCTGACCCACGCCATAGAATCCTATATTTCCGTCCTCGCGTCCGATTTTACAGATGCACTGGCGCAAAAAGCGGTAAAACTCGTGTTTGAGTATTTGCCGCGCGCTTACCAAGATGGCAGCGACAAGGAAGCGCGGGAAAAAATGCACAACGCATCCTGCATGGCGGGAATGGCGTTCACCAACGCCTTTTTGGGCATTAACCATTCCTTGGCGCACAAGCTGGGCGGGGAGTTCCACATTCCGCACGGGCGTGCGAATGCGGTATTGCTGCCGCATGTGCTGAAATACAACACGCAGCGTCCCACGAAATTTACCATTTGGCCGAAATATGAAACATTTATCGCGGACAAAAAGGTGGCGGAACTGGCGGCAGCCATCGGCTGTGCGGGCAAAACCACGCAGGAGAGCGTGGATAATTTTATTGCGGAGATTCAAAAGCTGATGAAAACGCTGAACATGCCTGCATCTATCCGCGCGTGCGGCATTGACAAGAAAGAGTATATGAATCGTATCGGATACTTGGCGGAGCGCGCCTTTGAAGACCAGTGTACACCCGCCAATCCGCGTATGCCGTTGGTGTCGGAATTGGAGGAATTGTACCGGAAGGCATACTAAATGTGTATTTTTTTCAAAGAGGGGATTCTTTCCGGCTTATGCCGTCACTTCATCCCCCATCGCACCCGCAGGGCACACGTGAACTCCCCCTAAGCAGCGTCCTGCGCTCTCGCGTCGCGCCGCATTCGCGGCACTCCGGACGCTGAAAGGAGTAAAAACCGCGGCACATGTCCGCGGCTATAGCACAAGGGGGACTCACTCCACCTCGCTTTGCGCGGTGTCATGCCGTCCCCCTCGTGAACTCCCCCTAAGCAGCGTCCTGCGCTCTTGCGTCGCGCCGCATTCGCGGCACTCCGGACGCTGAAAGGAGTAAAAACCGCGGCACATGTCCGCGGTTTTTACAGATTGGAGAAGCCTACCTGTCTTCACTTCTTTATAGAACCGATACGACGCTTACATGGTACTGCAAGATTACTTTTCTATTCCATACTTGACAAAAAAACAAAATGGCGATATAATGAATATAGAAAAAGGCAGTCGGTTGAACGGCTCGCCGAACTTTGCGAAACAAGTTAGTCGCTACATTTGACGGTGTGGGCGACTAATTTGCTTTTATCTGAAAAATTATTAAAAACAGGATTACTAAAATCACTATTCTTACTATGTAATTTCTCATAAGCAACACCCCCTTTCCATTGATACAATGGGGCAAAAGGGCGAGCCGTCCACGGAAAGTTCATTTCAAGACTGCCTGTCGGACACCGCCGACAAAAGTATTATACAACATATTTCTACATTTTTCAAGTTTTTTAGGATTCCATATTACTTTTTAAAAGGGATTGACTAATATTGAAAGGACGGGAGCCGGCTGTGTTTTCGAAGAAATTATGTTAATCTATTTTATTGGTTCTGCCTACCAGGTAATCTATCGTTACGCCATGAAAATCGGCAAGTTTGATTAATGTTTCGATTGGGATATTTCTTTTACCAAGTTCATAACTGCTATATGCACGCTGGCTGCATTCTAATACTTCTCCCATTTGTTTTTGTGTTAGATGTTTGTCCTCGCGCAATTCTCTCATGTGTTGATACATTTTCTATTCACCTCATCCTTATTATAACATAAAAACAATTTACCCTTGACATTTAGCTCAAAATGAGCTATAATTTATCTCACGGGAGGTGAACTAAAAGTGGATATTATTAAGAACTTATATTTTGGGGAGCTTTCGCCGGTTAATGCGATTACGCCGAATCGTACATATCGGGAGATGATGGACCAATTACTGGAGCTGGAGGACAGATCATGCAAAACGCTGCAAAAAGAGCAGCAGAAGCAGGTAGAACAATACGCTGATTTACTTTGTGATATGTCAGAAGCGCAATATGCGGACTATTTTTCACTGGGCTTTCGCATGGGAATACGTTTTGGTGCGCAAGGACGGACGAAAAGAAGGGACGCGCGCGCCCGACGCCGGCTGCGAAACATGCGGTACTATAGAGATACGCTTGCGCGTTGAGCTATTTTATGCTATACTGATGGCAAAGGGGGCGGGAGAATATGGCGGAGTGGGAAACTTTTTATACGGAAGAAACGATAGAAGCGTTTCAACGGAAATACCGCAAGAAAAATACGGTATATTCCGTCGTGACTGCCATTTTTTCTATCGGGATCGGATTTGTCGCAGATCTTCTGCCGAGCGTCTCAGATGCAATTACCTTTGTGGACAAAAATGAAATGTTTCATTTTATCGGCAGAATGAACGAGGGATTCTGGACTATGGCGATTACTCTGCTGGTGTTGGCTACGGAGGGACTGTTACACCTGTTTTTCAAAAAGCGGTATGCCAAGGCATATGAGGAATTTAATGTTGCCCGGACAGGGAAAAATATCAAAAATAGTATATGGAGCAAACTGTTGATTGCCGCTGCCATTGTGGTCGTTTTTGGGGTGTTCATACTAAGGGGAAGGGATTTGACGCACATTACGTTGGAAGCGGAGAAAATTACAATTTCCTGCCGATCCAATAATAAAAATGAAAATTTGATCTATCAAGCGGATGAAATATCTGAAATTTTGGTGTTGGAATATAACGGAAAAACAGATTTGGAGCTATTCACGGTAAGCGGGGACAGAAAGATCGTTAGATTAGGAAAAACGAATCAAAGCGTGGAAGTGTTGCTGCGTGCGTGGGATGGAATAACAGAAGGGCGTTTCCGGCTGACAGAACAGCAAGAAAAAAATGGAGAATGATAATAAAAGGCTGTCAAACGTAGAATTTGAAAACCATAGACAAGCCAAAATGGAATATGGGCGACTGAGTTCGGAAGGAG
>CBCTHD010000101.1:0-7320 GCA_965146615.1 uncultured Clostridia bacterium | reverse complement strand
AATGCCGTCCGCATTCTCAAACGCATGGGCGCCCTCTAAACCGCCGCCGCTCCCACTAAAGGGATATTTCCCAGAAAAGCCAAGGACACAAAAGCCCCGCCGAAGGAACCCACTACCGGAAAAAACCAAGGGCATACTGGAAGGCAAAAGCAGGGTGCAAAAGCGGAGGATATATTTCCCGGAAAAAAGGAGGAGGTTCTGTGCTGCGCACAAAACCGGGAGACATTTTCCAGGGGGTAATATATCCGGAGCACTATGGGACGGTGTGACAGCTGTTAAACCAAAACCGTCCCTTGCACCGTTTTCTTTTATTCCTTCACGTATGCTTCAATTTCCGATTCCAGCACATAGCTGCCCGGCGTCAAAGTGTGGCGGATAGCAGGGAGGACGGTAAATGGATATTTCATGTTGGTGTTTGGTTCCGCGTCAATCAACATCGGTTCGCCCTGTGCGGACGCGACGCTGCTGACCGCCTTTGGATTTTGCGCGGTGACACGTTCCTCCGTTATCTCCGATTCCACATGTTCCGCGTCAATCGAAAAACCGCAGTCATACGCCATGCAGTCCCGCTGCACGGTCACGACATGTTTGCGTTTATGTCCGCGCGCCGTCGGCGTGAGTGTGGTTTCCACCATGATGCCTTCCGCCGGAGACCATTTAGACCAAACGACATTGTTTTCAATTCTGGTTGCGATACACTCCTTACGCACGCGAATAATACCGTCCACCTCAAACGCCAGCATGCTGTCCGTCGCGGCTTTATCTAACCTATCATAAGACCGCGGCACGCTGAAGCCAAAATAGGTGGAATAGGCAAATTTGGCATACTTTTCTGTTGCGTGTACCGGATTGAAATGAGGATAGAATTTGGCGGACCGCAACGCTGTGGTATTATGCGGCTGGTGCTGCATCACCATAAACGCATGCGGCAGGTATTTCACGCTTTCACGCTGCGGCATGGGCAGCGCTTCGGTGTGCCAAAATTCATGCTCCTCCGGCAGCGCCAGCATGATAAACGCTTTCAGCGCCCAGTACGGGGAACCCGGCGCGTTGTAGCCTTCCGCCATATTCAGATTGGGGTACTCATAGCCCACAGTCAAAATGCCCGCGTTATCATAAATGGGGCAGTTCAGCCAGTGATCCAGGTGACGCGCAATCAACCCTTTCATCACACCGAGTTCAAACGGCTGCACCCCGGCAAACACGCACGCGCCCCAGAACGAGCACTGTGCAAACCGGTAAGTCTGCGAGCGTCCGAACGGGATTCCTACCCCGTCCTCGTCAAACCAATGGATAAAGGTTTGTGCAAACTGCATTGCGCGGTCTTTATACAGCTTGCTGCGTTCAGGATCCTCGTTTTCCATGATTTTTGCATAAATCAGGCTGTAAAAATGAATGGCAAAAGATATGTAATAATCCGTGCTGGTCGTCAGTCCGTCGCGGTACCAGCCGTCGTCCAGGTAAAACTTTTCAAACCGTTCAAACGCATGGTTCATTGTTTCCTGACTGTACGTCGCACCAATGTTTTTAAGCCCCAGGTTCACCAAAACATTAAAAAACTGCCAGTTGTTGTCCACTAATTCCAGTTCGTTGATTTGCCACAGCCAACGCACCACATTTTCTTTTTCCTCTGCCGTCAGCGGGTCATACAGTTTTTCCGGCGCCAACGCCAGTCCCAGCCCAATGGGCGCCATTTCCACCATACGCTGATCGTATGGTTTGATTTTCCCCCAATATTCCGGATGTTCGGGGTTTGTTCCATTGCGCAGACCGTCGCGATAAATCCGTGCAAATTCATCTCCCTGTCCGCCGCCTGCCCAAAAGGGAACCAAGCCCCAGAGCGGACGCGCAAAGGCTTCCATTTCAATGATGTCGCGGTTGTAAACCGCGCCGCACGGTCCCAGGCGCAACCGCGCACCGCCTTCGCTATAATATGGTTTTAGCGGCTCCGTCAATTTTTCCAGTGCTGACACAAAATCTGCTCTCGTTTTCCAGTCCATCTATGTTTCTCTCCTTTGATTCCATTGTATTGGATTTTCTTTCCTTCAGTATAGCATAAGCCGCAGCTAAATTCAAGGCACAGAACAGAAAAACGCACGGCAAGTTTTGATGTGACCCCCAAAAGTTAGACCCAAAATCTAATGATTGAGCGGTCGACTCATTTTTTGCCGTGCGTTTTTCTATTGCAGCGTATCCCGCGGGGCGCTGCATGTGTGATTTTCGCAAATGTAATACTGTGGTTTGTCCTCCCGTACAGCGTAGGCGCGCGTAAAAGGCGCGGCGCGGTGCAATATGGCTTCATTTTCCGGCGTTTTAAGCAGCACTGCCGTATGGGGCCGTACCGCCGCCCAACGCAAGCGCGGATCCACCTGCCCGTCCGGCGACGTACATACAATTTCCCGCGAGGGATACAACCCGTACATCAGCGCAATTAAAAAGAAGCAATGCCCTGGGGGATAATCCTCTATATTCGCTGCAACAAACTGCAGCTGCCGCTGCGCCTGTTCCTCCAGCGTCACATTCCCTGTCAATTTGGAGAGACGAATCAACGCAAACGCCATGACAGAATTGCCCGACGGCAGCGCGCCGTCATAGAGCTCTTTTGGACGGTGAATCAGCGGCTCCGCCTGACTGCTGTAATAATAAAACCCGCCGCCACTTTCATCTCCAAACAACTCCATGACCTGTTTTTCCAGCTCCACGGCCCGCTCTAAATAGTGTGCGTCAAATGTTGCGCCATACAACTCCAGCAGCGCCCACAGCAAATAGGCATAGTCGTCCAGATTGCCTTGCCCTTTTACCTCGCCGTCCCGCCAGCGGACCTGCAGCCGCCCTTGCGCGTCCGTCAAATGCTCCGACAAAAACCGTTCCGCTTGCTGTGCTGCTTCCAAATGCTTTTTGCTGCCCCAAACCTGGTATGCCTGCGCCAAAGCGGCAATCATCAGTGCATTCCACCCCGTCAGCACCTTATCGTCGCAGGCAAGCTGTGCCCGCCGCTCCCGGTAGGCCCGTAATTTTTCCGCCAACTCCCCGATACGTGCGTTGTGTTCCATAAAAAATGCATTGTCCAGCAAATTCAGCACGGTTTTGCCCTCAAAATTTCCGTTTTCCCGTACGTCAAACCAATCGTTCCAGCAACGCCCGTCCTCCTGCCCCAGGACTTGCAAAATTTCTTCTTTGGTAAACGTATAATATTTTCCCTCTTCCCCGTCGCTGTCCGCGTCCAGCGCCGTGTAAAAGCCGCCTGCCGGGTCCCTCATATCCCGTAATACAAACTGAATCGTTTTTTCTGCCACATCCCGGTAAAACGTTTTCCCGGTCTGGCGAAATGCCTGCGCATATGCCATGATGAGCAGTGCATTGTCATAAAGCATTTTTTCAAAATGCGGCACCAGCCATTTTTCGTCCGTGCTATATCTGGAAAAACCATATCCGACGTGGTCAAACAACCAGCCGCGGTACATTTGCTTCAATGTTTTGTCCGCCATATGCAGCGCTTCCGTATCATGCTCGATTTCCGCATAACGCAACAAAAAAATAAGCTGGTGCGGCGCCGGAAATTTGGGTGCGCTGCCAAAGCCGCCATATTCCCGGTCAAACGTCCACGTAAATAATGCCACCGCTTTTTTCAGCACGTCGCGGGTTACCTCGACTTCTCCCGCACGGGTATAGGGTCTTCGCGCAAGCTGAGACAATTCCAGACCATGCTGCTCCAATTTCTCCCGGTGTTCCTTCCAGTACTGCGCCGTCTCCTGCAAAATTTCCATGAGTCCCGGTTTTCCGTAGCGCCGTTTTTTTGGAAAATAGGTGCCGACAAAAAACGGCTGCCGCTCCGGCGTCATCAAAACCGTCAGCGGCCAACCGCCCTGTCCCGTTGCCGCCTGGCACACGTTCATATAAACAGTGTCAATGTCCGGGCGCTCCTCCCGGTCTACTTTAATTGCAACAAATTCCCGATTCAAAAGCGCCGCTACCTCCTCATCCTCAAAGGATTCACGCTCCATTACATGGCACCAGTGACAAGTGGAATAGCCAATGGATAAAAAAATTGGTTTTTCCTCCTGTGCGGCGCGGGCAAACGCCTCCTCGCCCCATGGATACCAATCAACAGGGTTTTCTTTATGCTGTAGAAGATACGGGGACTTTTCTTTGACCAAGCGGTTATACTGAGGATGCTGTTGTTTTTGCATTGTTCCCATTCCTTTTCATTCAAATTTCGTAAATTTATATTGCCCCGTTTTACATAAAAAAAACTGTGTTTCCTCGACTCGTCATTTTATCTTTTATCATTTTATCTCTAGTATCTGCTGCTTCTCACGATTTTTTATTCCACCCTTGACAGTAAAGAAAATTTGTACTATAATAAAATTAATCCAATATTTTCTATTGAATTTTTGTTATTTCCTCTTTTTTATGATAAAATTGCATAAAATGATGGATTCAACCAACTGTGTTTTCAACTTTTCAACCCCCGAAAAGTTACCCTCTTTTCCATCATTTTATATACACAACAGGGGCTGCCTGATGGCAGCCCCTGTTGTATTTATTTTGCAAAAAGCTCGTCGGTTTCCTGTCCATCGGCTATTCCTCTGCCCGGTTCAAGCGAAACGCAGCGCCGTCCTCCACCATATCTTTTCCGCCGATTTGCAGCGGCGAGGATTGATTTTTTTGAAACACCAGCGAATCACCGTCTATGTGAAAGATATACGTATACTTCCCGTCTTCCGTCGTCAGTGTCAACGTTTCGCCGCTCACCTCATAGGTCCCTATTGGCAGGTAACTGCTCAGCACAGAATACATCATTTGGAACGTTTGATTTTCCTCCAATACGATATATGGCGCGACAGGCTCCTGGGACTGTTCCATTTCATAAGTCCCCAGCGCCAAATCCTCCGGTTCCTGCTGCGCACAGCCGGCAAACAGCAACGCGATTAGAGCGATTAAAAAAATTATACTTTTTTTCATATCGGTTCTCCTTTCCTCCGGCAACAAGCCCACCCGGTGCGCGCAACATGGATTCCGTTATGTAATCCCACCTTTATTTGAGCGGAATGACCATGTTCCAGGTTTTGGTTGCATTCATAAATCCCTGTCCATTTTTTCCGTCAGATGTCGCAAAAAAGAGATGGGTAGGGCGTCCTTCCTCAAACAAAATAAAGGGGCGTTCCAGGTTTCCCATTTCCCGCACTTGTCCGTCGTCCCACAAAATATTGCGCGAATAAAACTGGAAATCCCGTTTGACTTCCCAATTTACCCCGTCCCGGCTGTTGGCATAAATCCCCGCATACTTTTCGCCGCAGATTTTTCCGTTCATATCCTTCGCCATCATGTTGTAGCCGTCCTCGTCCAGCCAGATAAAGGGATCCTCTACCTCCCATTCCGCTTCCCGAATCAGCGGCAAATCGCTGCACGCCTGAAACGATCCTTCAAATGACGCCGCTTTCGCTACCCCCAGCTCCATTTTGCCATGCAAAAATTTAGGATAGGGACGCTCAGCATACTTTCTGGTTTTATAAACCATCAGCACGCTGCCGTCCGGATTCAGACAGGGCGCGGGATTGGAGGTGAGAAAATTATCAAACTGCGCCGGGCGCGTCTTTAAAACCGGTTCATCGCGGCGCTCCCAGGGGCCGTAGACACTTTTGCTGGTCGCCACACCAATGCGCTTATTTGCCCGTGCCACAATCGTGCGCGGGTCGTTGTTATCAAACAGTTCTCCCGGCTGTACATCGGGAAATGGATGGGTCGATCCCATATAATAGAGCACATAAGTATCGCCGCATTTCATAATATGCGGATTGTGCGTGGACCGACCGTCCCAATACTGCGCGCCGCGCGCCGGGGTAACGACCTCTTGAAACGTGTAAGGCCCCTCCGGCGTAGCGGATTCCGCACGCACGATTTCCGATTCCACCAGCCAGCCCGGATGCATCGGCAACGTGTTGCGCCAGCGTGACGCAAACATGTGATATTTTCCATCCGCTTTGACGACACTGCCGCACCATACCCAATAGCCGTCCATTGCAAACCCGCCGCCTACCGGTGCGGGCAGCATTTTCTCTGACAATGTTCCCTGCATTGGTATCTCCTTCTTTCTTTTATCTTATCATATCATAGATCCCACAGTTTTTCAAGAGGACTGTATCAATTCCTTTTTTGTATATTCATAAAAACCGGCAGGTCCTGTACTTTCTAAACGAGGACCTGCCAAAGCGATTTTTATTTTTATTTGTTCAACAGTCTGTAAACCGCGACAATCGCCTGTTCACGCAAGGTATGTTCCTTCGGTGCAAACGAACCGTCCTCCATACCTTTCAACAGGCCCGCTTGCTCTGCCTGCGCCACAGACGCACGCGCCCACTCCGAAATTTCCGCATCATCGATAAACGCAGTTTCGCTGCTCACAGCGTCCGTTGAACCGTTTTTCAGCTGATATGCCCGCACCAACATACACGCCATTTCCTCACGGGTAATCAGTGCGTTTGGATTCGCATTTCCATCGCTGCCTTCCACCAGTCCGCTCTGCTTCGCCGTTGCAAATATGTCGGCATACCAGTCGCCGGACGAAACATCGGCAAATTCGCCGTTATAGCTTTGTCCCTCCAGCCCCAGCGCGCGCACCAGCATTGCTGTAAATTCCGCACGGGTTGTGGTTTGTTCCAGTCCCAGCGAATCCTGGCTCACACCATTGACAATACCGTCTTCCACCATTTCAGTGATTTCCTGCTGTGCCCAGTGACCTTCCAATTCCGCTTTCATGCCATTGGTCAGCTTGTGTTCGTCATCCGACGTCCCGCCCGTTGGTGTTGGGGTAGGTGTAATAGGCGTCACCGTTCCGCCGCTGCCGTTTCCACCGGAGCTGCCGCCGCTGCCTGAACCGCTGCCGCCACCAGAATTGCTGCCGCCCGTGCCGTGAGTTCCGTCCGGATTTACAATTGTTGTGCCGCCGCTTGTGGAGTCCGTAATTTCCGTGGAGTCTCCCAAAAACGGTGTACCGAAATAAACATATGCGCCTTCCTGCTTGAATGGAATATTTTCTATTTCCGTGCCGTTTTCATCGGTATAGGTGATCTGTACAATCTTTTTATCTGTGTAAATTGCAACGTTTTTCCAGGTGCCGTCTTCCTCTTTCAGTCCTTCTGATGCTGTGACATTCATGATATTTCCCTGCCACTGTATACCCAGGTCCTTCACTTCGTCTGTTTCCGACTTGATGAGGTATTTGCCTGTCGTTTCATCTATAATGTTGGTGCCGCCGCGCAGAATTGCCTGCACGTTGGTGGCACCGTTCTTTTCTACCAGCATCAAGTCTGCGTCCGT
>CBCTHD010000100.1:0-7432 GCA_965146615.1 uncultured Clostridia bacterium | reverse complement strand
CGGACTTCTCCGTTCTCGGGACTGGTTTGAATTTTTTTCTCTTCTCCGTGTTTTTCCGGTACGATCAGGGTAACAATACTATGCTGCTTTGCCGGACGAGTCTGCGCACACAAGTGCCATTGCGGTGCTTTTCCTGCCAGTTCTTTACAGCGGATATTCTCGCCAAACGAATCGGTCTGTGACAATGTCATGCCACCGGTGATGAATTCTACCCGCATATCTGCTGCTTTGCCCTGCATAAGCGCGCTGTTTTCGCCCAATACAAACGGAGACAAACTATGTAACAGCCATTGCAGCGGCAATTCCTCCTTAAGCTCTACCCGGTCCTCTATGACAAAATACGTGCCGTCTATAAAATAGATATTGCGCTGATAGCGCGTTACAGCAGGCGCTGTCAGCCGGTACGCCGGTGCCGCTTCCGCTTTTGCGTAAAGCACATTGTCATACTGTCCCGCGTCCAGTATCCTTCCTGCTGCGTCCAACTGGCTGCGTTTATCCATGCCGGCATATTGCCCAGTCCCGCCCATCAAGATGTTGTTAGTAGACTTGGTCTGTTTGCGCCATTTCAAGTGCATGTCGCTGCCGTATGCAACATAATACCCGCTTTCTATCGCCATTGGCTCTCCATAAGCATGCAGGATAAACCCGTTTTGGTCCCCGTGGCTATGACTGATACAGCCATACGGACTGCTTTTGAAAAGCAGCGTGATATGGTTTTCCTCATCTGCCATATTCCGGTGCATCGCCACCCACCCTATATCATGAAACCATCTTAATTGCGGCTCCGCCGAAGGTTTTTTGGCTGACAACTCTCCCCAATCACACCGAAATGCAAAATCATCAAAATAGAAATTCCACCATCCGTAGTTATAAAATGCCGTGAATTTTTCTGTGTCCCACGGCAACATTTGCTCATAGTACCATTGGTATTCCGCTTTTCCTGTCACCGCCGCCAGATGCCGCATCAAAAAACCGGTTTTCAGGGGCGGACGCTCTCCAAGATTAGATTGGTCACAAAAGCTGGCAAAAATTTGCTTCGGCGAATAACAGTGCAGAATGAAGTCTCCCGTATGTTGAAAAAACGGGCGTTTTAACAGGTCAATACCTAAATATCGCCACACCAAATCCAGTCCCTCCAGCACTGATGCCAATGCGGTGGTCCAATAAGCGCCGCCTTCCGCCCAGCCACCGTCCTCCCCACCCCACGGCGAGTAAAGACATGCCAGGTATTCCAGCGCATAATTCAACCACTCTTCTGCTTCCGGCGCCTCACCGAGCAGCGCAAGTCCACAGGGAATCAACACCATGGACAGTGACCGCACCGGGTGGCTTTCATAGGGCGTTTGATGAATTTTTGCCTTGACGACGTCCCGTTGGTAAACCTGGTCCGTTCGATACAGTAACACCTTCTGCACGGTCTTTTTCTCTGACTCCGACAATCTATCGTACAACCAGTCGTATCCCCATGCCAGCGCACGCAATACGCGAAACGCCGCTTCGTCGTTATACTCCTCCGAGGTCGTCCCCTCCGGGTCCCATGCCGCAACATCCAGTAGGCTTTCTTTTGCTTTGTCCAACCAATCCTCTCGCTTTATCAAGCGCCCTGCGATGCTCAAGTGTTTGATTTTATAAAGCGCTTCCTGCGCATATGTATAGGAACTGCGCCAAATATTATTGTGACACTTTTCCGGATTCCAACGGTCTGGATTTACCGGCGGAGCTTTTTGAAATGACTGATTTTCATAAGGCTCCACACCATAGCGCACGAACGCATTAAATCCATAGCAGTTGGAATCCTGCCGCACTGTTTCTCCAATCGTTTGAATCCTCTGCGGATTCATCCAAAGACGCGGATGCTGTGCCGGTAGATTTCGATAGCGCTGTGCACGCCCTGGTAAGGGCGTCTCCGCTTCCTTTCCGGTGATGACAAATTGCCGCGTCCTGCTCCACACGCTTTGCCGCTGTCCCGCTTCTTCTATGGCATACCGCCAAAAATAATGTCCTGCCGGAAACGTTCTGTCTGGTGTGAAAAAATGAAGCGGCAACCCATGAAACACTTCGGCCTTTTCAAAAGATGGCGTTTGTGCAATTTCCAAACAATAGCATTTTGCTCCTTCCTCCGGCATAAAAGAAAATCGCGGTGGATTTTCCGTCAGTTTGCCATTTGGACGGTATCCAATGTCAAAATTGCTTGCCCGCAGCTCCTGCAACTGTTTCATGCCGCTTCCCCTCCTATCGGCTTTATCATTATACCAGTTGTTTTATTATTTAAAAGCCAAATACCATGCTAGCAATCCATATTTCAATTGCTTTGTTTACTTATTCTCCTACCACGCCCCTCCCTTTGATTATCGATAAAAATTACGAAAAAGTCAAGCGACAAAATCTTATCTCAACCGTCAATTTCGCATCTCTGTTCAAAACCACTTTTTTAATGTATATTTTCTACTATCACTTGAATTTTTGGACATTACCGCTTGCGTTTTTGAACATCACTACTTGCGTTTTTGAACATTTTATTCTATAATAAAAGCAACAACGCAACGGAAGGAGACAAATTTATGAAACTACAAATCATTCAAACAGTCAAAGATACGGCTGCGCGGTTATCCTCCGGTCCTGTACAACTATTTGAAGAAGATAAAACTGGATATGAGGGACCGCAAATAGTCCTGTTCCCAGAATTGTCCTTTCAAACCATAGAAGGATTTGGCGGCGCGTTTACAGAAGCTGCCTCCACCACGCTGGATCAACTGGATGCGGACAAACGTCAGGAAATTTTGAGAGATTATTTTGACCCGGTGGACGGTATTGGCTATTCGCTCTGTCGCACCCATATCCAGAGTTGCGACTTTTCCCTTAGCAATTACAGCTATATTGAAGAAGGCGACGAATCGCTATCCACCTTTTCACTTGAACGCGATCAGAAATCTTTGCTTCCCATGATTCAGGAAGCGCAGAGGATTGGCAGCTTCAGACTGCTCGCCTCTCCCTGGAGTCCACCCGCTTTTATGAAGGACAATGGTGAAAGAAACCACGGTGGAAAACTGCTTCCTCAGTATTACGCGCTTTGGGCATCTTTGATAGAACGGTATATTGAAGCGTACCGTGCGCTTGACGTGCCCATTTGGGCAATCACTGTGCAAAACGAACCTAAAGCAGTCCAAACATGGGATTCCTGTATTTTCACAGCAGAGGAAGAACGGGATTTCGTAAAACATTATTTGGGTGAAAAAATGCAGCGTCAAGGTGTTGGTATTTTTGTCTGGGATCATAACAAAGAGCGCTTATTTGAACGTGCTGATACGATACTACGTGACAAAGAAGCTGCGGCTTATGTGGCAGGTGCGGCATTTCATTGGTATTCCGGCGACCATTTTGAACAACTAGATTTGCTGCAGCATCAATACCCTGATAAAAAACTGCTGTTTTCGGAAGGCTGCTACGAATACAGCCTTGGCAAAGGGCTCACTTGGGAAATTGGCGAACGATACGGACATGACATCATCGGGGACATCAACCACGGTTGCTGTGCTTTTATCGACTGGAACCTGCTATTAAATCAAGACGGCGGCCCCAACCATGTTGGTAATTTTTGCGATGCACCGATTATGGCAAATACCCAAACCGGCGAGATTACTCGTCACAATTCTTACTATTATATTGGTCACTTCAGTAAATTTGTCCGTCCGGGTGCACAACGTATCGGCATGAGCCGCTGGTCAGATTGCGTAGATGCGTCTGCACTGCGTAACCCCGACGGTACAATCGTGCTAGTCGTACTCAATCGTTCGGAGCAGTCTTATGATTTTAGCATACGGATTGGACATCAAATTTGCAAAACAGTCAGTCAACCCCGCTCCATGGCAACCTATCTGATAAACAATTGATTGGTTGGAGGTCATGAACAGCAAAAATCCCCTAATGGAGGTATCTTCTCCATTAGGGGATTCTCTTTGGAAGGCAAAAAATGATGTAGTGATCTACATTTTTCCTCTGTATTACATACATCAGCAACACTTTAGTCAGCATTTTACCAATTTGTTTTGATACGATAAAAGGAAATGGGTAGCATCACCAAGCCTGCAAATGGTGCAATGATACCCCTGAGCAGACTCCCTAACACAGGTATCCGCAGTAGGGAAATTGTTGATTTTCTACTAATCTCACTCCAGCCAAAAGGGATACCAGCCAAAACATAAGCAACAGCGAGCGCAACTAAAAACGCCTTAATTCCCACGGAACGAAATAGCAACAGCGCACATACACTTCCCCCTGCAAGCCCCAAAAAACAAGACAGTTTTACCGTTCCTCTTGCCGGCTCCTCTGCGCTGCTGCATCGAATTTCTGCACAGTCGTCGCATAAAGCAGGCTTCCACCGCCGCATACATTCCTTACACAAGGCTCTGCCGCAGTCCACACACCGTCCCGCTGCCCGTCGTTCTTTATGCTGACAACAGTTCATTTTTTCTCCTTTCTCCTCTACGACAAACGTCCACATTACTTTTGAAATTCGTTTTTATTTTACTATATAAATCATTATTTGTCAACGTTTTTTCGTATAAAATATATGAATAAGCGTTATAATGAAGTAGGAGGGTTGTCGTCATGACTGTATTGGAGCGAATTTTGCAGTTAAAAGGGGAACGAAATTGGAGTGAATACCGGCTATCCGAAGAATCCGGTATTGCACAATCCACCATTTCATCCTGGTTTCGTAAAAATATCAATCCGTCTATTTCCTCTTTGGAAAGCATTTGCCACGCGTTTCACATCACTTTATCGCAGTTTTTCGCCTATGATAATGTCCCTGTTGATTTAACAGATACCCAACGGGAACTCTTACATTGCTGGAGCAGACTTTCTCTTACGCAACAACAACATTTGCTGGAATTTTTAAAAACATTATAGAATCAAAATTCTTTTTGGCTTGAAGAACAAATAATTCTATCATTATAAAAAAGCGGACAGAATCCCGTGACTACCACGGTTTTCTGTCCGTTCTTTATCTTTATGCTCGCAGGATTTGCATAAATTCTTCTCCGGTAATGGTTTCCTTTTCCAGGAGATATGCCGCAAGCTCATGCAGCTTTTCTTCGTTTTCCTGTAAAATGCGGCGTGCTTTTTCATGTGCCTTTTGAATGAGACTGTTTACCTCGGCATCAATTTTCTGCGCTGTCCCCTCCGCACAAGCAAGGGATGTGTCGCCGCCGAGATATTGGTTATTCACCGTTTCCATTGCCACCATGTCGAAATTTTCGCTCATGCCATAGCGCGTTACCATGGCGCGCGCTATCTTTGTCGCCTGCTCAATATCATTAGACGCACCCGTTGTAATGGAATGAAATACCAGCTCTTCCGCAGACCGTCCGCCCGTCAGCGTCGCAATCTTGTCAAACGCCTCTTCCTTGCTCATCAGCACCCGCTCATCTTCTTCCACCTGCATGGTGTAGCCCAATGCGCCGGAGGTTCGCGGAATAATGGTAATTTTATGCACCGGCGCACTGTGATTTTGCAGCGCCGCCACGAGGGCGTGTCCTATTTCATGATATGCCACAATTTTTTTCTCTCGTTCCGAAATAACGGCATTCTTGCGCTGATAACCAGCAATGACAACTTCCACGCTTTCTTCTAAATCGCTTTGATTAACGGTATCACGTCCCATACGAACTGCCCGCAGCGCTGCTTCGTTGACAATATTGGCAAGTTCTGCGCCAGACGCGCCGGAGGTCGCCCGGGCAACGGCATTATAGTCTACAGTTGGTTCCACTTTAATATTCTTTGCATGTACGCGCAGTACGGCTTCCCGTCCTGCCAAATCAGGCAGTTCTACCGGAACCCGGCGGTCAAACCGTCCGGGACGCAGCAATGCAGGGTCGAGGGACTCCGGACGGTTAGTCGCTGCCAAAATGACGACGCCTTTTTTACCGTCAAATCCATCCATCTCCGTCAAAAGCTGGTTCAGCGTTTGTTCCCGCTCGTCGTTTCCACCAATCATACCGCCGTCCCGTTTCTTCCCTATCGTGTCAACCTCGTCAATAAACACAATACAGGGCGCCTTGTCCGATGCCTGTTTGAACAAGTCGCGCACCTTTGCCGCGCCCATACCAACAAACATCTCTACAAATTCAGAACCGGAAATAGAGAAAAACGGAACATTTGCTTCTCCCGCAACAGCCTGTGCCAGCAGTGTTTTCCCTGTTCCCGGAGGTCCGACAAGCAGTGCGCCTTTGGGAAGATTCGCTCCGATTGCCGCATATTTTTCCGGGTGGTGCAGATAATCGACAATTTCCGCCAACGCCTCTTTGGCTTCATCCTGTCCAGCCACATCTGCAAACGTTTTTCCAGTTTCCGCCTTCACATAGACCTTGGCGTTGCTTTTGCCAAACGACATTGCATTGCCGCCCATCTTTTTCTGCATTTGCCGCATGATGAACTGCCCGATCAAGAAAAATGCTGCCAGCGGTAAAATCCACGATAAAATAAAACTTAACAACGGGGAGTTTTCTTTGGGAATCACCTTGTCAAATATAATGTTTCCCTGTTCATATAGGCGGTTTGTGAGATCCGGATCATCCATTTTTCCGGTTACGTATATTTGTTCTTTTCCATCCGCATCAATCGCTTTGAATGCAATCTGATTTTCTTGCACCTCCACCTGTGTTACCTTGCCTGCCGCCACATCGTTCAAAAAGGTGCCATAGTCTACCTGCTGCACCTGGCTGCGCATCAACATGGGATAAACCAATGCGTTAAACACCAACAATACCGCCAATATAATCAGATAATAATAAATAAATGTTCGTTTATTTGGTTTCTTTTGTTCTTCCATATAGTTTCCCTCCCTTTCTGCCGGAGATTGTTCAAACCTGACGACACCCTGTCAGGTTTGGTTTCATTATACTGAAATAGCAAGATAATGTCAATCAAAAGTCTTTTTTATTCACAGATTATTTACAAAGACGTCAAAAACATGTTTTCAAAACAATTTCTATCTATTAGCATATCTTGTTATTTTATTGGATGATTTTGGAACATCTGTCTATTATGTTTCGTCTAAACAGATAGGTATATTGAATGAAATTGGAGGAGATATTTATGAAAAAGGGGATCGCTTTTATACTGCTTCTTTTCCTGCTTGTGACACCACTGAGCGGTTTATCCGCTGGTACGGAAAAAAACGGATACACGCTCACGCCATTGCAGGAATTTGGCGGTGGTATTGCGCTGGACAGCGAATTTTTATTGACCACAGAACATGCCGTATCCAAAGCGGATATTGAGACACGTCTCTCCATTGATGGCGAGCAGCAGCCGCTGGTCACTCAAAAAGACGCTAATACTTTCGTCGTTCAACCTGCCTATACGTTGGAAAGCGGGCGTTTATATACGTTTCGTCTCACCCAGCCGGACGGCGACGACCTCACCTGGG
>CBCTHD010000099.1:0-7484 GCA_965146615.1 uncultured Clostridia bacterium | reverse complement strand
CAAGGGGATTTTAGGCAGCCCCTGGGTCGGGCTGGACAACTTCCGGTATATGTTTTCCATGGGAGATTTTTACAATGTACTGAGAAACTCGCTGGAGTTAAGCCTGCTGCGCTTGCTGTTCGGCTTTCCAATGCCGGTGCTGCTTGCGCTGATGATCAATGAAATACGCCTTGTGAAGTTCAAAAAGACGCTGCAAACGGTGATCTATCTGCCGCACTTTATTTCCTGGGTCGTCATTGGCGGCATTTTGGTCAATTTTCTGTCGCCGACGTGGGGCGTCGTCAACAAGGTGCTCGCGCAATTTGGCATGGAACCTGTGTTTTTCATGGCGGAACAAGAGTATTTCAAGTGGATTGTGGTGGTGAGCAGCATTTGGAAGGAAGCGGGCTGGGGCACGATATTGTATCTTGCCGCGCTCACCTCCATTAACCCGGAGCTTTACGAGGCGGCAAGGATAGATGGGGCAAGCCGCTTCCAGCAGCTGCTCAAAATCACGCTGCCCAGCATTACCCCCACCATTGTGACGCTCTTTATTCTGCGGACGGGCACCATCATGAACAACGGGTTTGAGCAGATTTTGGTGCTTCAAAATTCACAGAATCTCGCTGTGTCCGAAGTCTTTGAAACCTATACTTACCGGGTTGGTATTCTGGGAGGACGGTATTCGTTTGCGACGACGGTCGGGCTGTTTACCTCGCTGATTGGTATGGTGTTGATCATCTGCACCAACAAAATTTCTAAGATGATGGGAGAGAATGGGCTATGGTAAGACGAAATAAAATCAAAACCACCGCAGCCGGCGACAGGGTCATGATGGCGGTGATATACACGTTCGTTATCCTGTTTGCGCTGCTGTGCATTTTTCCCTTTGTGTATGTCGTCAGCTACTCCGTTATGCCGTACAGCGAGTACCTGCAAAACCCAGCCAAACTGTTTCCTTCCAGGCTCGATTTCAGCGCGTATGTCGAAATATTCAAGTTTAATCTGCTGTATTCGGGCTATCGCAATACGCTTTTTATTACCATAGTGGGCACGCTGCTCAACGTGTCTCTGCTGCTGGTGTCGGCGTATCCGCTTTCCAAGCCGGACTTAAAGGGCCGCAAGGTTGTGCTGTGGATGGTGCTGTTTACCATGCTCTTTTCCGGCGGCATGATTCCGCGGTACTACCTGGTGCGCAGCCTGGGGCTTATCAATACGCTTTGGTCGTTGATTCTGCCGGGCGCGATTAGTGCGTACAACCTCATACTGATGAAGAACTTCATCGCGAATATCCCGGACAGTTTGGAGGAGGCGGCGCTTATTGACGGCGCCAATGAACTGCAAATCTTGGTGCGCATCATCATTCCGCTGTCCAAGGCGGCGATTGCATCGTTCGTAGTCATGTGTGCAGTGGGGCATTGGAACGCCTTCTTCGACGCGGTTATCTACCTGACCAAGCGCGATCTGTGGCCGCTCATGCTGGTGCTTCGCGAAATGGTGTTCGAGGGCGGTGCGGGCGCGATCCAGGAGGTGACCGTCGCCGAAGAGGTCACGCAGACATTTACCATTCAAATGGCGATGATCGTCGTCATTATAGCGCCGATTATTTGTGTTTATCCCTTCCTGCAAAAGTATTTTGTCACCGGTATGACAATCGGTGGCGTGAAAGAATAACAAAAAGGAGCTGATATGTATGAAACCAAAACAACTACTGTCAATGCTGGCGTGTGCGGCACTTGCGGCGGGCACGCTCGCGGGGTGCGGCGGCGACACGCAAACAACGGAGGAACGGCCGACGGTCCGGATATTCAACCGTGTCAACGCGGAGGTGCAGTTCGACAAGAACAACGAAGCGGTCAAAGCGCTGGAGGATGCGGTGAACGTCAATTTAGAAATTGAAGCGCCGCCGCCCAGCAGCTACAACGACAAACTGCAAATCACCATGGCGTCCGGCGACTTGCCTGACATCATCTATTTATTCCAGACGGACAATAACTTTGATACCTGGGCAAAAAACGGTCTTCTCCTGCCGCTGGACGACAAAATAGACCAGTATCCCAACCTCAAGGACAACATCTCCGACGAAATGTGGGCGCTGACCAAGGCGCCCAGTACCGGACAAATCAGTGCGGTGCCAAAATCCAACACCACCAGCCATTGGGGCTATGTGGTCAACCAGAAATGGCTGGACGCGCTGGGCATGGAGCCGCCTACCACGCTGGACGAATTTTATGAATTTGCAAAAGCAGTTGCAACGCAAGACCCGGACGGCAACGGCGCCGCGGATACATTCGCACTTTCACCCAGCGCGCAAAATACGGCGGGTGCAAGCGTGTGGGGCGAGTATTTTTTGATGAGCGCGTTCAATCTCCAGCAGTATGCGAACCGGTCGGATGTGGACGGACAATACAAGCCAAAGGAACAGTTCGAGGGCTATTATCCCTACCTGACGTTCTTGCGCCAGCTTTATGAGGAAAAATTGATCGACCCGGAATTTTTTATCAACAAGGATGGCGAATCGAGCGAAAAACTGTTGCAAAACCGTGTGGGCATGATTTCAGGCCATGACGGCGCTGCCAAGGGCCTGTTTGGCAAGGCGTCCACCGAGCAGGTTATTTCCGACTATTGCTACTATCCGCCGCTTGCAGACAACGACACGGGCGAGGTCGTGCAGTATATCCCGCCCGCCATGTGGGGCTGCTGGGGCATCGCGGCGAATTCCAAAGTGGCGGACGCCGCGCTGCGCCTGCTGGACTACGGCAACTCGGAGGAAGGCTGGCTTTTGACCAATATCGGCGTGCAGGGCGTGCATTACGAGTCGTACGACCCGGCCACCAAGGAGCTGATTCGGACCGATGTGCAATCGGAAAAGAGCCGCTCGGAAATGAGCGCCTATACGCCGTTTTCCGTCACCTACCATGGGGAACCGGCCTACATCAGCCTGTGCGACACGACCGAGAAACTGCAAAAATATAACAGTGAGCTGGAACGGTACCTGTCTGTGACCAAGGAGGTCAGCGTGCCGACGGTCAATTCTCCCAAGTACATCGCGCTTAACGCAAACAATCCCGACCTGTTCAAAAAGCGCGACCAGATGGAAATTCAGTATGTGACAGGCGAAATCACGCTCGAAGAGCTTCAGGATTTCATTGAAAATGAATTTCTTCCCAAAACGGCCGAGGCGGATCAGGAAACCGCGGAATTGCTGCGCGCCGCAACGGAACAATAACACCGGATTCCGGCACAATAAAAAACCGACCTCCCAATCGTTAGCGTTCGCTCTAACCTTTGGGGGTCGGTTTATTTTTGGGGGAACCTTGTATTTTTGCGCAACGGCTTCCGGAAACAAACAGCGCTTGCACGGCGGCAAACCCGTTGTTTTATGGAATCCGCTTTCGTGCAGGCTCTTTTTCAAACAGTCCGTTCCCTGCGCCGTTATTCGTCCAGCTTCAACACGGACATAAACGCCTCCTGCGGCACCTCCACGCTGCCCACCTGGCGCATACGCTTTTTCCCTTCCTTCTGTTTTTCCAGCAGCTTCTTTTTCCGCGTGATGTCCCCGCCGTAGCATTTGGCGAGCACGTCTTTGCGCATGGCTTTGACGGTTTCGCGCGCAATGATTTTGTTGCCGATTGCCGCCTGAATGGGAATTTCAAATAGCTGCCGCGGTATATTTTCTTTCAACTTTTCCGCAATCCGCCGTCCACGCGCATATGCCTTATCCTGATGCACGATGAACGACAATGCGTCCACGACTTCACCGTTGAGCAAAATGTCCAGCTTCACCAGTTTGGACGGTTCATAGCCCTTCATTTCATAGTCAAAGGACGCATAGCCTTTGGTGCGCGATTTGACCGCGTCGAAAAAGTCGTAGATAATTTCATTGAGCGGCAAATCATACGTCAGCAGACTGCGCGTCTCGTCAAGATATTTCATGTTTTTATACACGCCGCGGCGGTCCTGGCACAACTCCATGATGTTGCCGACATATTCCGTGGGCGTGATGATTTCCGCCGCCACGACGGGTTCTTCCATAAAATCAATGTTCTGCGGGGGCGGCATGTTGGTGGGGTTGTCCAGCCACAGTTCTTCCCCGTTGGTCAGTTTCAGTTTATACACAACGCTGGGCGCGGTGGTCACCAAGTCAAGATTATATTCCCGCTCCAGCCGCTCCTGAATAATTTCCATGTGCAGCAGCCCCAAAAAGCCGCAGCGGAATCCAAATCCCAGCGCGATGGACGTTTCGGGTTCAAACGTCAGCGACGCATCGTTGAGCTGCAATTTTTCCAGCGCGTCGCGCAAATCCTGATATTTTGCGCCGTCCGCCGGGTAGATGCCGGAAAACACCATCGGTACCGCCTTGCGGTAGCCGGCAAGCGGCTCGGCCGCCGGGCGCGCCGCGTCCGTCACCGTATCGCCCACCGCGGTGTCCCGCACGTTTTTAATGCTCGCCGCGATATATCCCACGTCGCCCGCGGATAATGCTTCCGTCTGCTTCATGCCAAAGGGCATCAGGTGTCCCACTTCCACCACGTCAAATTCTGCGCCGCTCGCCATCATGCGGATGCGCGTACCCGTGCGGACGGTGCCCTGCATGACGCGGATATAGACAATCACGCCTTTATAGCTGTCGTAATAAGAATCAAAAATCAGGCATTGCAGCGGCGCATTCGGGTCGCCCTGCGGCGCCGGAACATTTTTCACCACATCCTCCAAAACCGCTTTGATGTTGGTGCCCATTTTGGCGGAAATCAGCGGCGCATCCTCCGCCGGAATGCCAATTTCGTTTTCAATTTCCTCTTTCACAAAATCGGGGCGCGCGCTGGGCAAGTCGATTTTATTGATGACCGGCAGAATTTCCAAATCGTGCTCAATGGCAAGATAGGTGTTTGCCAGCGTCTGCGCCTCAATCCCCTGCGCCGCGTCCACCACCAAAACCGCGCCTTCACACGCCGCCAGCGACCGCGACACTTCATAGGTGAAGTCCACATGTCCCGGCGTGTCAATCAAATTGAGCGTATAATCCTGTCCGTCGTCCGCATGGTAAATCATCTGGACGGCGCGCGCTTTTATTGTGATTCCGCGCTCGCGTTCCAGGTCCATGTTGTCCAGCAGCTGTTCCTCCATCTCGCGCTCCGTCACCTCGCCCGTCAGCTCCAGCATACGGTCCGCCAGCGTGGATTTGCCATGGTCAATATGCGCTATGATACAAAAATTTCTGATGTTTTCCTGCATAGGTTCCTCTTCCTCCGATTGGGGCGCATTTGCCCCGTTGTTATATTTCACCGGGCATTTATAATGTACTTTTTGGCGCAAAAAGTACCAAAAACGCGGGGGGTCCGATTCCCCCCGCACCCCCACAAACGGCCCCTGCGGGGAGCTGTCTTGTCGGTACTATATTTCTTCTACATAAAATTAGGTGGTGCCATTTTATAATAGACGCTCTGTGTTTATTATACCACAGCGGACGGAGGTTGTAAACGAAAAAAATAAATTTTTCTTGACAAACGGTGCGGCATGTGGTACAATAGATATATTCATGTTAAAGTAAACTGTGATTGGTGCGCCCATGATGTGTTGGCAGCGCCCGCCGGTTTTCATACCACAAGTAGATGGGGGAACAGCTTCCCTATCGCAAGACAAGTGAGGTGAAACAGCAATGAAAGAAGGAATCCATCCGAATTACGGTCCGGCGACAATCAAATGCGCATGTGGCAATGTCATTGAAACCGGTTCTACCAAAAAGGACATCAATGTTGAAATTTGCTCCAAATGCCATCCGTTCTTTACCGGAAAACAGAAACTGGTTGACACGGGCGGACGTGTTGAAAAATTCAGACAGCGGTTTAACCGCAGCCAGGAAAAACAGGCAAACAAATAAGCAAAAAATGAACAGAAGCCTCGCGCCGTATGGCGTGGGGTTTTTTGTATGTAAAAACAAAGCAAGCCGGGGGCATGGTGGCTCCATGGGTGGCATGAAAACTTTCCCGTTTTTGCATCCGGTACGCCTGTAAATGCTATAGGCACCGTTTTTCAGAAAATTGCCTATATGGCAAGCAGCGCTGTTATCCTGCGCTTTTCAAGCGTAGACAAGACCGGACGCAGCAAACAGCTACGTCCGGTCCTGTTTTGTTCAGCGGGGTGTTTCCCCGTGGATTTCCTCCTGCCGTCCGCTTTAGAGTTCCGTTTTCCAAAAGCCGTGCAGGTTGCAGTAGGCATATACTGCTTTGGGCTTCTCCTCCGGCGCAAGCGTAAATTCCGCTTCCGGCTCCTGCTCCGCTTTGAAATACCGCAGGTATCCGCCGCAGCAGGTCTGTAGATACACCCAGTCAATGCTGTGCTCCTCCGTCATGGGATGCGGCACGCTGCCCACCTGAATGGATACGCGGCTGCCGTCCACCTTCACTTCGGGCAAATGTTTTTCCACCGCGCCCTCCGAAGTGCCCGGCAGCAGCTTGTCCAGCCCCGGCACGCCGCCGCACACAGACAGCAGCACGCCGTTTTCCGTCTTGTAAAATAATTGTTCCATGGGCTTTCCTCCTTCTTTTTCCGAAACGGCAACGCCGCTCCGAAATGCCCACACGCCGGCGGGCTCTACCGGGAAGGATACCCAAATTTTGTATTTTTATGCGGTGTCCGCCGTTATTCCCCGTCGTCCTCTTGCGCTTTCCCCGTTTCCTCCGGGTCTGCGGCGCTTTGCAGCAGCCCAAACCCCTTTAGAAAAAAATTGGGCACGCGCACGCCCATACGCCCCAGTCCGCGCAGGCAGGACAATCCTTCCGTCCCAATCAAGTAGCACATGATGGTATAGCCGAACATGCCGCTGGTTTCAATTTGGATACCGGTATGTATGCCGACAGAACTGATGGCATAATCCAGTAAAAACCCAATCACCACCAGCACCAAATAACACGCTTTTTTGACAGCGCCGGTGACGCCGCGGCGCACGGAAAATTCCCCCTGCATCAGTGCGCCGGTGACGCCGATGAGATAGTCTGCCAGCATGAACATGGCAAGCACTACCAACAGCTCGTTCAGCGCGCCGCGCAGGTAGGCGAGCACCCCCAGCACCACAGCAAACAGCGATTTTGCCGTTGCGGTTTCCGCCATAATTTGTTCCCCCTTTTTTCTTCCGGAAGAGCAGGTTCCCTCATCCGCATGGTATGCGGCGCTATGCGTTTTTCCGCTGAAGGCGCTCCTGCTGCTTCCGGTAGTTTCTATCTACTGTAAAATTGTAATCCTCCGACGCTTTATTCAGGTCATAGAAATTCTGATACTGTACCTGGGCAAACCGGTTTTTGATCTGCTGCAAACGCCACTCCTTTTGCGCGTTAAACGCGTTAATTTTTTGCTCCCGCATTTGCTTGCGAATTTCATACTCGCCTTCTGCCTGGGCGTCCCGGTACTGCTTAATTTCCGTGTTGTTCCAGGAATTATCATAACCGCGCGTGCGCTCCGAATCGTCGCCGCGAATCAGGTCCACCTGTAAATCCGCCGCTTCGTCC
>CBCTHD010000098.1:0-7513 GCA_965146615.1 uncultured Clostridia bacterium | reverse complement strand
ATAGACGTTTATTATACCATATTCTTTTGTCGTTGTCCAATATTACATGAACTAATTTTTGCATTTTCATTGCTTTTTTGCCGGTTCCGTGGTATAATAAATGCAAAGCGTCTATTCGCAGAGGAAGTTCCTCGCCGGGATACGGCTCGGAACCATCCCTGTGCGCAGGGGCGAGTGTCTCTGTCTCGCCGCGCATAAAAACGCGGCAACCGGCGGAGATGCACGAAATTATACCAAACTGCTTCGCAGTTATGGTATAATAAAACAGCAAAAAGTCTTATTAAGAGGAAGATTTGGCATTTGACGCGATGATAGAAAGAAAAGAGGAATGTACATGCATAAGAAATGGAAGCGTTATTCGGTTTTATGTATCATAATTTGCACCTTGCTTGCCGGTTTTCCGGTGAGTGCGGCGATAACCTATTCGTTTGTGCCGCTGAACATTGAGGCTTGGGTGGAATCGAGCGAGGAAGGTCCGGAATTGAAACTATGGGTACAGAACAACACCAATCGGGCGATCAGGCAGTTCATGTTTTCCATTGAGATTTACAATGGCGACGGAGAGACGATTGCAGATTCCGGCACGGGAGTCATGCGATTTTATGGTTCCGCGTCCGACATTTATTTGCCGGAGCTTACCAACGACGTGATTACATGGGATTTGAGCAGTTTTGCCGGCGCCGTCTCGGCTGGAAATGTTGCGTTGGAAACCGTGCGGTTTATGAATGGACAAACATGGACCTATGATCCGTGGATGAACTATTCTTATGAACCTGACTTTAAATGGGAAAATGAAATTATGGCAGATGGAAGCGTAGAAATGTACTATGACCACAGCGTGCATTTGTTTGATACTTCTCTGGGATCAACGTACCGCGACTGGTACATATGGAGCGATGCGGAAAACCGGTGGGTTTGGTTTTCCAACGAAATGGCGCCCGACTGCTATGTCTGGAACAGGAATGTTTCTATTAAATTGGTAATAAATGGAAATCATGACCTGTATGAAATTAAGTCATTCCAGGTGGCAATGTCGCCATTTATTATTATGCGGCATATGGATGAGAACGATGAGAATACGAACAGCGTAGACAAATACGCGCTGGATACCGAACGGACCTTTGTACAGGCGGAAGGAAACTGGAACGTGGCATTTTGGGACGAAAATGAATACGGACAGGCGCGGGACTGGTATATATGGGATGAAGCAACGCAGACGTGGGTTTGGTTTTCGGGAGAACGCGGTCCGGCGTATAAGGTGTCGCAAGAAGGAACCTATACCATTCGACTGGTGTACGACGGCAACAGCGAGATTGCCCAAGAAATTTCATTTACGGCGGTGCGCCCTGCTGCGGCTGCTGTAGAAGGAGAAGCGGAAAATGAAGCAGCCTAATATTGTACTTATTACAGTGGACCAAATGCGTGGGGACTGTATGGGCAATGCGGGACACCCGGTGGTAGAAACACCGTATTTGGATACCATGGCAAAAAACGGCGTTTCATTTACGAAAGCCTATTCGGCGGTGCCATCCTGTATTGCCGCGCGCTGCGCGCTGATGACGGGAATGTCGCAGGAGCGGCACCGACGCAAAGGATATAAAGATAATGTCGTGTTTGATTATCCCAATACGCTTGCGGGCGGACTGGCAGACGCCGGTTACCATACACAGTGTGTAGGGAAAATGCATGTCTATCCGACGCGCAGCTTGTTGGGATTTCACAATGTTGTGCTGCATGACGGCTTTTTACATGCGGCGCGCAGTCATAGCAATACCTATGCGCAGCAGCAGTCCAACATCGACGACTATTTTGTTTGGCTCAAACGGCAAAAGGGGTTTGACGCAGATGTGATTGATACCGGCTTGGAGGCAAATTCCTGGGTAGCGCGGCCATGGATTTATGAAGAACAGTACCACCCGACCAACTGGGTGGTGACGGAAAGCATTGATTTTTTGCGGCGGCGCGATCCGGGTAAACCGTTTTTCCTGATGTCCTCTTTTGTGCGGCCGCATTCGCCGCTGGATCCGCCGGAATTTTATTTGAATCTGTATCTGAATAAAGAGATAGACCGTCCAAAACAGGGGGACTGGAACTGTCCCGCAGACGGAATACCGGATTATAATGATACCCAGGGGACGCTGGAGGAAACGCAGCAAAACCGGCAGCGGGCAGCCTATTATGGCTGTATCACACATATTGACCATCAGATTGGACGGTTGCTGCAAGCGATTAACGATACTGGAGAATTGCAAAACACGGTGTTTATATTCACATCAGACCATGGTGATTTGCTGGGAGACCATCATTTGTTCCGTAAAGCGCTGCCCTATGAAGGAAGCGCGCGCGTCCCGCTGATCCTGTATGACCCCGGAGACGTCTTGCATTTGTCGAAAGGAAGCAAGGTGGATAAAGTCGCGGAAATGCGCGATATTATGCCGACATTGCTGGAAATTGCCGGCGCGGAAATTCCAGATACAGTGGATGGAAAAAGCCTGCTGGGCGCTGTCCAAGGGAAGCCTTGGCGCAGTGCATTAATTGGGCAGCATGAATTTGGAGCGATGTCAAATCACTATATTGTCAGCAGTCATGATAAATACCTCTATTTTGACCGGGATGGACGGGAGCAGTATTTTGATTTGGACCGGGATCCGGACGAAACCCACAATGCTGTTTTAGACGCTGCATACCGGGAAAGAGTGGAGACGCTGCGCGCGCAGTTAAAACAGTATATGGAAACGGAATCTCCATCGTTATAGAAACAGAGAACCGTAAAAAATTTCATTAAAACAGCGCACTTCGGATAGAATTTCTCTGTGCTGTTATGCACAAATGATGAAATGATAATAGAAAAGAAGCTGCATTCTCGCTTTTCTTTGAGATGGCAGCTTCTTTTTTTACAATATCACTTTGTATCAGTCCTCATGAAATACTTCCTGATACATCAAACAGACGCCGCGGCGTACCACCTCGGATTTTGAGGTGTGCAGCGCCTTACTACAGGCTTCCAATTTGCGCACGGATTCCCTATCAAACCGAAATTTTAAGGTAGTATCCTTAGGATTATCGGTGGGACGTCCTGTTTTTTTCTTTTCCAAACCGCTATACCCCCTTAAAAGATACCTTTAACAATAATTATAAGTTATTATTCCTGATAAGTCAAGAGAAAAAAGGATAATGACAAAATTTTTTATTGCTTCGGTGTAAATTTCAAAAATTGAAAAGATAACACCTCCGCGCGGACAAAGAGAGAAAACAGCGATTTTCCGACAGCGCTCTTGCACCTTACGGGAAAATAATACTGTAGCGGAACAACAAAATCGCTGCCAGCAGCAAAAGGATAAAAAGCCCGTACCCTACCAAAAGCAGCGTTTTAGCGCGCGTCCATGGCGGCTGCGTAGCGGACAGCACCTCCCGTTCGCCGCGCAAGAGATAGATGCTGCCCAGCATATTGGTCGTACAGAGTATATACATGGGAACCGTCAGTAGATAAGACGTCTGCACAGTGAGCAACGTGATACGGAGGGCAAATAAACAGATGGAGAAAAGCACTGCCAAAATCAAATACCATTTCCGGCGAAGTCGCCCGCCCAGCAATGTAGCAAGTCCCCAGAATCCATAGCACATGCTGAAAAACAACCAAAGAGGGACAAGCACGATTTCTGAAAGGGAACCAAACGGAAAAACGAAGGTCAGTTCCGACATTTCTACAATGTCAAACAAATACCGGTTTTTGGCAGGGGCGGCGTAAGGCAGGGTAGCGAAAATTGGGTAGCGAAAATGCACGGCGGATGCACCTTGCAGAGCGTGCCAAATGTCGAAAAATAGAAGCACTAGGCATAGAAACGCAAACAAGACGCCGGGAATCGCCAGCAGCAATGCACCTTTGCGCCGCGTGGTGGAAAGCGACTCGTCATTGTCGCTCATTTGGTTGATAAAGATTCTGCTGTTATAAGCGGTCAAAGGCGTACCAAACGTCCGACCGCAACTGGAACAAATGACAGATTGTTCGGAAACCGTAGCACCACAGTGGGGACAACGCATAAAAACACCTCTTTTAAAGTGAAAATCAAGTACTTTTAGTATATCAGGAGAAGAATGTTGTGTCAACAAAAAATGAGATTGCAATCGTGTGAAATATGTGTTATGATATAGATAATATTTTAGGTAGGAAAGTCGAAAAATTGAGCCAAGCACAGAAACGGTGTTTGCGGCGCAAGAAAAGAATCTATGCCGGTAAGGAAAAGGATTACTTGACTGAAAAAAGGGGAGGTTTCGAAATGACAAACGAGAGAAGTAGTTTTACGGGAAGAATTGGTTTTGTCCTGGCGGCAGCGGGGTCTGCGGTGGGATTGGGGAACATTTGGCGGTTTCCCTATTTGGCGGCGAAATATGGCGGCGGGATTTTCCTGCTGATCTACATTATTTTAGCGATTAGTTTTGGTTTTGCGTTGATGATCACGGAAATCGCCATAGGGCGCAAGACGGGGCTTAGTGCAATTGAAGCATACAAAGCGTTGGATAAGCGGTTTGCGTTTGTCGGCGTTTTGAGCGCGTTTGTGCCGGTGATTATTTTTCCGTACTACTGTGTGATAGGCGGCTGGGTTGTGAAATATTTTGTTTCCTATTTGACGGGACAGGGTGCTGCTGCTGCGGGCAGCGAATATTTTTCAAACTTTATTGCACAGCCGGTTTCACCGGTATTGTGGCTGTCTGTATTTATGATACTGACGGCGGTGGTCGTGATGTGCGGTGTGGAAAAAGGCGTAGAAAAAGCGAGCCGTATCATGATGCCGGTATTGCTGGTGCTGGCAGTTGTCATTGTGATTTTTGTCATGACCATGCCGGGCGCATGGGAGGGTGTGAAATATTATATTACGCCGAGTCTCGAGAATTTTTCCGTCACAACCGTTCTGGCGGCGCTGGGGCAGTTGTTCTATTCCATGTCCCTGGCAATGGGGATCATGATTACTTATGGTTCTTATATGAAAAAGCAAGATGACCTGGAAAAATCCGTGGGGCAAATTGAGATATTTGATACCGGAATTGCGCTGCTGGCAGGGCTAATGATTGTTCCGGCAGTATTTGTGTTTTCGGGCGGAGATAGAGAAGCGTTGAACGCCGGAGCGGGGCTTATGTTTGTCACGCTGCCCAAGGTGTTTGACGCGATGCCGCTGGGACATTTTGTCGGCGGGATATTCTTCCTGCTGGTGCTATTTGCGGCATTGACCAGCTCCATTTCTCTGATGGAAACCATTGTGTCCATTTTGCAGGACAAACTGCATTGGAAACGTATTACGACCTGTCTTGTGGTGATGGTGTGCGCTTTCTTGATTGGGATACCGTCCTCCCTTGGCTATGGCGTATGGGACAGCGTGAAGATTTTGGGCATGTCCATTTTGGATTTCTTTGACTTCCTCAGCAACAGCGTGCTCATGCCAATTGTAGCGCTGTGCAGCTGTATTTTTGTAGGGTGGGTTATCAAGACCAAAGCAATTGTAGACGAAGTGAAAATCTCTTCCAAGTTTCGCCGGGAAAAATTGTATCATGTCGTCACCCGCTATGTAGCGCCCATCTTTTTGATTGCGATTTTAGTCAGTTCCGTCATGAACGCATTGGGCTGGATTAAAATTTAACAGACAAAAAGTTGGCAGCAAAAACGTCTGTTTGTTAAATTTTGGTTACAATGGGGAACATCTATTGATTTTGCCGTAAATTTATGCTATAATTTTTTATGGATACACATAGCAAAAAGTATCACTATAACACAAAACTTTGATTACATTGAACAACGCAACAGAAGTAAAAGGAGGATTTGTAATGAGATGTAAAAAATGGATTGCGACAGTGGTGTCGGCAGCGATGGTATTCACTTGTTTGAGCGCTGCGGTTTTTGCAGAAAATGAGTACATACCGAATGACACGGAAAAAGTAGCGAAAATCGGCGAGACGGAATATACCTTTGCACAGGCGCTTGAAGCGGTCGGCACGGGCGAAACCATTGAGATGATTTCGGATCTTACGATTGAAACCGGATATGAAGTTGCCGCAGATAAGGAATTTACCCTCGATTTGGCGGGGCATACCTTGTATGGCATCCAAAACAGCAGTACCGGCAGAAGTCCGTATTTCTTGAATAATGCCGGAAAAATCACAATCGTGGATTCCAGTGAAGAACAAACCGGAACCATTGATTCACGCGGCGTTCAGACGGCGACAAGCGGCGGAACGTTTGATATTCAGGGCGGAACCTTTATTTCACACGATTCCAACGGCGGCGCATGCGTTTGGATTTATGAGGGAAGTACGCTATACATCAGCGGCGGCACCTTCACCACCGTGCATGTGGGCTCGCCCGGCGACAGCACAGGGATAGGCTGCGTCAACAACAGCGGAACTGCCGTTATTACAGGCGGTACATTCAATGACATTAACAGAAGAACCTATGCCGTCATTTCCACGGGACATATTGAAATTACGCCGGCAGAGGGGAAAGAAGTGATTGTACACGGTGCGCACGGAGGCTTAGGAATTGATGCCGGGACTGCGGTTGTTAATGGCGGAAGTTATTCGTCCGATGATTATTATGGACTGTATGTTTCCAACGATGGGAAAGGCGCGGACCCCATGCAGGCAGCGGTAACGGTAAATAACGGCACCTTTAGCGGCAAATCTTACAGTGTATGGATTGGCAGCGATTACAATAATCCGGTCAACAGCACGATCGATATTTACGGCGGAACGTTTGAAAAGCCGCTCAATGCCCAAGCTGTGACCAGACCAAACGCAATCAAGATTTACGGCGGAACCTACAGCACAAATGTGAATGAATTTACACCGAATGGGTATCGTGCGGTACAAAACGCTAATGGTACATATACGATTGAGACCTCCGCAGCAACGGTCATTGATACGGCTTCGACAGGCAACTATTCTGTGACCCTGAATAGTTTGAAAGCAAACATTGATGAACAAATCGACCATACCGTTACAGCTACCTATCAGGTAGTACTGGATACACCGTCCGCTGAAGACCGGGCAGTGGCGGAAGCCGCGACAGCGGACGCAACACAGGACACAAAAGAGCTTGTTGACATTAAAGTCATCAAAACGGTGAACGGGCAAAGCGAAGAAGTTGCTGTGACAAATCAAATGGTAACACTCGCGCTGAGCGCACCTGTGAAAGACGCTAATGTAAAAGTATATCACATTACAAATAACGTGGCGGAAGAAGTGCAGTCAATTACCATTCATGCAGCAACAAACAGCATTAGCTTTATTGCGCCGTCATTCTCCACCTATGCGGTTCTCTATAATGCAGGCGATGTGGCAGAAGATGATATTACACCCAACATTACGGTAAGTCTGGAAGAAACAGGCGCGACCGGCGAATACAACGTCGTTTTGAAGGCAGATGATACCAAGCTCATTAATCGGTTTATGTCGGCGGAACTAGGCATTGTTTACACACCGGCAACCGGCGCCATTGGCTGTGAGGTTGTGGGCGTGGGGACTG
>CBCTHD010000097.1:0-7568 GCA_965146615.1 uncultured Clostridia bacterium | reverse complement strand
CAGAAATAATATGAGACTAAGACGCGGGTTCAGTACAATCGCCAGGACAATACTACCGATGCAGGTGAGTGGCGCTTTGACAAAAATGCGCATTAGCCCGTGTATAAACTGCGTCAGTTGCGAAGCGTCATTTGTGATACGGGTGATGAGCGAACCGCTGCCAATTTTATCAACGCTGGGAAGGGAAAGCGACATGATCTTTTTATAAAGGTCATATCGCAGGTCAGCACCAAAACTCTGTGAACCATTGCTGGAAACGTAGTTGCGTATGACGGCGAGGCACATGCCAATTCCGGTAACAAAGAGCATCAGTCCACCGAGATGCCAGACGATTTGCAAAGAACCGGTTGCAACACCATCGTCGATAATATGTGACATAATGGTCGGCTGCAACAAATCACAAACCGCTTCCCCAAAAACACAAAGGACGGCAAATGAAAATGGAAGCCAATATTTTTTCAAATAAGATTGATACGGTTTCACAAACTAAGACCCCTTCCCAGATATTTCGAATTCGGCAATAGCCGTTTTATTTCAAGAGGCTATTCTATTAACAATCGTTTCATGCGGCATTCGGTAGGCGTCATACCGGTTATTTTTTTATAGAATGCAGAAAAATTATGCGGATTTGAAAAACCCAACCGCTGCGACACATCACCTATACGGAGGTCTGTTTTTTCCAAAAGCATCGTTGCCATCTGCGCTTTACTATTCATGATATACACATAAGGCGTTACGCCAAATTCATTGCTGAAAAGTTGTATTGTTCTGGATTTAGAATGATGAATCAGGCTGCAAAGCTCGTCTATGGAAATATTTTTATCAAGATTTCTGTTGATATAATCCCGCATGATATATGCAGGATTTTGTGATTTTTGATTCATAAAATTTGATAATTCCGCTATAAACTCATGCAAAATTAACGCAATTTTTCCTGTAGTATCGCCGCCTTGCTCTGCTGCTTGCAACATGCGTTCCATATAGCTGCCGTCGTTAAATCCGGGAAATAAAATGGGGGATTCAATACGGTGCGCACGCAGAAGGTCTCCGACAAGACTGCCTGAAATATTAATCCATATCTTTTGCCATGGGTCGGACGGGTCCGAAGAATAGTGGTGGTTTTTTCCAAAATGGAGAATATACACGTCGCCTGCCTTGGGATATACAGTTTGTCCGTCCTCTGTCACGGTACCCTTTCCGCTTATCACATATTCCAAGATATAGAGCGGACAATCCGTTCTAAAAACCTCATATTGAGGGTTCGGATAGGAAATACCGGACAGAAGCGGACAAAATATGCCGTCAAATCCTCCCACAATTGTGACGAGGTATTCTATGTAGGTGCTTTCGGGGACAGGAATTCGTTTATTGTATTCCATGCTATGCATCTCCTGTGCAACTATTTTAAACTTTTTATCGTTCTATGTGATATTTACTTAATTCTATTATACCGCTATAATAAAAGAAAGTAAACAGTTTTTTTGAAAGGAAATGATTATTATGAATCATATGCGTCCTCCTGCAATTCCTCTTGTAACCATTGATCCGCACAGCAGTCTTTGGTCGGTTGAAAATTCTCTTACAGACGACTGGACGCGCCACTGGACAGAAGCACGGCAAAGTCTGTTCGGTGTTGTGAATATAGACGGTCATGCCTACCGTTTTATTGGCAAGCTGCAAAATGATGGCATCTGTCACAGAGAACCGGATGCGCTTGTACAGACGGAGGTAGACGTACAGCCGTTGACAACTGTATATCGGTTTGAAAATGAACAGTTTCAGTTAAAGGTGAAATTTATGACACCATTGCTGCCGGATAACCTTATGATACTGTCACGCCCGGTTTCCTATATTAGCTATACCCTTGCTGCTTCTGACGGGAAAGCACATGAGGTTGAAGTGTTTTTTGGTATCAGTACAGAGGCGGCTGTAAATACGCCGGATCAGACCGTTTCAGCGGAAGTGTATGACAACGGGGCGTGGTGCGGACGCGGCGAAGAAGGAATGCTGACCAAAAGCGGTGATGATATCCGCATTGATTGGGGCTATTTGCATCTTTTTTCCCGTGATTTTACGCCTATGTTGATGACACAGAAGCAGATAACCGACTATCTTATTGGTCATTGTGAACTAAAAACCTATGAGAACACTGCACCCTTTGCTGTACGGGATGGGTTTGTATCTCTGTGCTTGTCAAAGAAATTCACGCTTACGGCAGATGAAACGCGCGGTTTTATCTGCATTGGTTATGATGACATTCACTCTATTTTGTATTTTGGCAAGCAGATTGACGCCTATTATAAAAAAGACGGTGGAAGTTTTGAGGCGGCGCGGCGCGCAGCGCTGGAGGAATTTGAAGCGCTCGAAAAACGCTGCGACGAATTTGACCGTGCTATGATGGAGGAGGCGTCCCAAATAAGCCCTTCGTATGCGCAGATTCTTGCACTTTCTTACCGGCAGGCAGCAGCGGCACATAAGTTGACATGGGACGGCAGTGAATTGCAATACTTTTCAAAGGAATGCTTTTCAAACGGCTGTATCGCAACGGTGGATGTAACTTATCCGTCTATCCCGATGTTTCTTCGGTATAATCCTGATCTTGTGGAGGGAATGCTCAATCCGATATTCAAACATATTGAAAACGGATGGGATTTGCCCTTTGCACCGCATGATGTTGGGCAGTATCCGATTGCAAACGGTCAGGTTTACGGATTGAACCGTGAAACAGGAATCATTGATTCTGCAATGCAAATGCCGATTGAGGAATGCGGCAATATGCTGATTTGTGTGAATGCTTTATGCCGTGCGCGCGGGGATTATAGCTATTTTGAAAAACACCGCGCAGTGCTTAACACATGGGCGGATTATCTCACTGTGCATGGCCTTGACCCTGATAATCAGCTCTGTACAGATGATTTTGCAGGACATCTTGCCCACAATTGCAATTTGTCTGCTAAGGCGATTATCGGAATTGCATGTTTTGGTGATTTGTTCCGGCGCGCTGGTCTTGGAGACGGTGAGACATATTTTGCAACAGCACGCAGCTATGCGGCAGAATGGAAGAAAAATGCATTTGACGGAGACCATTACCGACTGGCATTTGATGTTCCGGGAAGTTGGAGCCTGAAATATAATCTTGTCTGGGATAAATTGCTTGACCTGAATATCTTTGACCAGGATATTTTTGACACAGAAATTACATACTACCGCACGAAAATTAACGAATATGGGGTACCGTTGGACTCCCGTGATACTTTTACGAAATCTGACTGGCAGATGTGGTCGGCATGGCTTACCGATGATATCGAAGACCGTGAAACCATTATGCGCGCCATGCTGAAGTTCCTGAACGATACGCCGGACAGAGTACCTTTTACGGATAGGTATGATACCATTTCCCAGAGGCAAAAGGAGTTTCAGAACAGAACTGTTCAAGGCAGCTTGTTTATCGGTTTGCTGAAAGACAGGCTATAATAATTTTTCTATAAAATGAAAGTGCCCGCTTTTTCTTTCGCAAGAGAGAAAAGGCGGGCATTTGGTATTTTAATAAAAAGGTTATATTTTAAGGTCTTGATAAAAACTTTTAAGCGTTTCGCAAGAAGCAGAGAACTGCTGCAATTCTTCTTCGTTGAGGGAAAGGGAAAGCACTTTTTGTACACCGTTGCGGTTCACGATACAGGGAACACCGGCATATACGTCACGTTGACCATATTCGCCGCGCAACATGGTAGAAACCGTTAAAATACTGCTTTCATTGCCGAATATAGCACGTGTAATGCGCACCATCGCCATACCAATACCATAATAAGTGGCACGTTTCGCGGCAATAATTTTTTGCGCTGCACCCCGCACTTCGTCGGTCAGCTTTTGTACCTCTTCAAATCGGTAGCGTCCGCCGGATTCTTCGCAAATGCGGCATATCGGTTTAGTTGCAAGCATTGCCTGACTCCACGGTACAAATTCGCTGTCACCGTGTTCCCCCATAACATAGGCGTGCATATTACGCGGGTCCACAGAAAAATAATCGCCAAGCAGATAGCGTAGCCGCGCTGTGTCAAGAGCTGTTCCTGTGCCAATCACACGGGCGGAATTAAAACCGGAATAAGTATAGGTGATACGGGTCATGATGTCCACTGGGTTGGTTGCCACCAGAAAAATACCGCCAAAGCCGGAGCGGGTGACGGGATCTATGATGGAATGAAAAATTTCTGCATTGCGGTGTAATAAATCGAGACGTGATTCTCCCGGTTTCTGTGCGACGCCTGCACAAATGCAGACAATATCAGCATCACGGCAATCGCCATAATCTCCGGCATAGATTTTCTTGTTGGACCCAGAAAACGCCAGTCCATGGTTGAGATCCATTGCTTCGCCTTCCGCACGCTGACGGTCTACGTCTATTAGAACCAATTCATCACAACTGTTTTGATTGAGTAAAGCGTAGGCATAACTCATACCTACCATACCCGCTCCAATTAAAACTACTTTTCTTCTGTCATCATTCATATCTATAACTCCTTTTTGATGATTTATTGTGCTTTTATTTTATAATGACTGGATAATCTTGTCAAGAGTAAACTTTTAGGAATGCTGTGCTTTTTTTTCGGGGATTTTTTTCTCCCGTTTCAACAATTCTATGATACCGGATACAATTAATAGTCCTGCAAAAATACGGCGGATAAGCCAGGGGGACATGATTTTTGCGACATAGCTTCCTCCAATTGCACCCATAACGCCGAGAGGCGCTAAAATTAGGAGTAATTTCCAATCAATTCGCTTTTGTTTGAAGTGAACAATCAAAGAGCTTCCGCTGGCAAATAAAAAAAACAAAAGGTTGATACCCTGTGCCGGTAGCTGCGGCATGTGCTTTATCAATGTTAAATAAATAATCAACAGCCCGCCGCCGCCAATACCTAGTCCTGCCATGGCAGCAATACAGGCGCTGGCGATGAAGTCTAAAATATATTGCATGGAAACGCTTCCTCCTTATGTGAAAAACATACGGATGCCAATGAATATGATGAGTCCGGCAAATAATTTTTTTAATAGTTTTGGCTTGATTTTGCCCAGTAAAAACGCACCCGCAAGTCCGCCTACTACCGCACCGGGGATATATCGGTATAAATCATTCATAACAATATTTCCCTGCCAGGCATAAACGACAGCGCTGGCAATCGACATGGGGAAGATGGCCGCAATCGTTAGGGCAAACAAATTTTTACTTTCTTCCTCATTTTGAAAGGTCAGTACATATTTTAGGCATAAAATCAGAATGATACCGCCGCCGGTTCCGAGTAATCCGTTGATAAACCCTGCGGCAAGCGGAATCAGCCATAATAGATATTTTTTCATGGGATTCTCCTAAAAAGTAATCTAGTGTTATTATGCGAATTTTTAGGAAATATATAAGCAAAACCAGCCGGAAACAAATCAGTTTTGATACCAGCTGGTTTTAAACCTATTTTCTACATCTTGTATAGCAAAATAATTACTTTTTTTAACCCATCGGATGAATAAAGCGATCTATTTATAATAATACTTTATCTATATATACTCGCATCCTAAATAAACAGGATGCATGTCTCGAACGATTTTCTCAATTTTTCCGGTTAAACTTTTGGGTTGAAATGGGACGCTATTCGCATCGTGTAAGTCTAACCAGACACTTTCTTCTTGCTGAAAATCGGTTTCTGACGGTTGTAAACGTTTGTCGTCGGCAAGTTTCGCAAGAAAAATATGCGAAATCCTATGTGAATAATCAACATATTTTTTTCGTACTGCCTCGTCCAGATAGATTTCCTCGGCAAGACCGACAAATCTGATTACATCAATTTTGTATCCCGTTTCCTCCATTACCTCACGTATCACGGCAGCTTCCATTGTTTCGAATTGCTGCTGTCCACCGCCCGGCAAATCATAGTAAACTTCGTCAGTTTCTTTTATTCTACACCGGTTCACAAGAATTTTATTATCGTGAAGAATAATCGCTTTTGCAGCATTACGAATTGCCACTGTTTCACGCCTCCTGTCTTTATGCACGTTTAACCATTCACCTTTAAAATGCAATCGCTTATTTACGACGTTTTTTTGATTTTGAAGATTGAGGATGTTGCTGTACTTCCGGTATGATGCGGATATATTTATGCAAAATGTGTGGATTGGAGGTGCGCCGTGACGTAACTTCAAAGGGACCTAGCGAATCCAAGAGTGGGGTCAGTTTATGAAATCCATAATTTCGTACATCAAAATCAGGATAACGTTTGCTTAAAATATTTCCCACATTTCCCACATACGCCCAGCCGTCGTCGTCGGAAATTTCCATAATGATTTTTCGTACCGCTCTGCGGAGTTTGGCAGTGTCCTTGTCGGTCGGCGTTGAAAGTGTAGCGGCTTCCTGCGGTTCGTCCTCCGCGGTTTCGGATTCTTCGGCAATGGTTTCCAGATAGATGAATTTTTCGCAGGCAACGACAAAGGGACGCGGCGTTTTCTTTTCGCCCATTCCCACCACATACATACCATCCTCGCGCAGACGCGTCACCAGACGGGTGAAATCGCTGTCGCTGGACACAATGCAAAAGCCATCGACATTCTCAGAATAGAGAATGTCCATCGCATCAATAATCAAAGCGGAATCCGTGGAATTTTTCCCGGTTGTGTAGCTATATTGCTGGATGGGAGTAATGGAATATTCCAAAAGTTTCGATTTCCAGGAGCCCAGTTGTGGCTGTGTCCAATCCCCGTAAATCCGTTTATAGGTTGGGGTTCCGTGCGTAGCAACTTCATCCAAAATATATTTGATATATTTCTGTGAAACATTATCCGCGTCAATCATCACGGCGATTCGTCTGTCAGTCTCCATCCTATTTCCTCCAGTTTTGTTTATTGTATATGGCCGGCAAATTCCATGAATAATTTGCCGATTGTATAGACCGGATCTTCTTGAAGAGGTACCCAGCGCTCTACAGCATGATAAGTGCCGTCTTTTACGCCCTCCAAAATCCATTCAGACCCATCAAGACCGCTGTAATCAATTTCACTGGGTAGATTCCAGAAATCCGCTTCCGTCAGTGCATCCTGCAGCAATTTTACTTGCTCTTGTGTCAAAGAAATGTCCTTCTCGTTACTGATGATTCCCGCGGAGCTAGAGACGGGCGCATCGCCGCATGCGTAATGCAGTGTTCCGGTGCCATCCTGCTGCAAAGTAACTTCTATCGTATATGGTTCCCCAAAAGCATGAACATAGGTGAAACGATACACTTCCTCGGTGGAATCATACAGCGGACCAACACCCAATGCACAAAGCTGTTCAGAAAACCAGCCATTCATAAAATCATCAAATGAAGTGATAATGGGCGTAATCTCATCCAAACAATATTCTCTGTAATTCCAGCGCAGGTTTAGCTCGCTTCTTACGGAATATTGAAGAGATTCTACAATATCCTTCGGAAC
Organism: uncultured Clostridia bacterium; assembly: GCA_965146615.1. Taxonomy (GTDB): domain Bacteria; phylum Bacillota; class Clostridia; order RUG12999; family RUG12999; genus JAAWTG01. Next base: position 119 of record CBCTHD010000097.1, on the reverse strand, counting down.
TTTATGGGAAGAAATGTGATAGAGTACGGTAATACCAACAGAACTTTCCGGCGGCAGTGTGAGAAGCTGCTGCTGGAGCGTTTCTTCATCAATCGGATTTTGCTGCATCTCCTCCACCG
>CBCTHD010000096.1:0-7579 GCA_965146615.1 uncultured Clostridia bacterium | reverse complement strand
GCTCCATAACCAACTCTTTTACCAATACGGATTCCACTTTTTTGTCAAACGCAGCAAACCCTCCATATAATAATAATCTCCCCAGATACAGCACTCATTATCACCCAGCCCAATCCCTTCTTTTCCCAGACGCGTTTTTTTTACATATACGCCATGTTTCAGCAAGCCGTTAGACTCTTCCGGCATAGTACGATAACCCTGTGCCAAGTGCATCATAATATCTCCTGCTGCATTCCGATACAACGCTTTATGTTGGTCCTCTTCCGGCAGATGCTCCGCCAACTCCAACAAGCCGCACGCAATCACCGGCGCAGCTGAGGAATCACGTTCGTCGCTTTCCCCTGTGAAAATCAAATCCCAGCAGCATACGTGGTCAGCAGGCAACCTATTAAGACAATAGTTTGCAACACGCTTGCCCATTTCCAAATATTCTATGTCCCTTGTATAGCGGTATGCCAATGCAAGCCCATAAATAGCCCACGATTGTCCACGCGCCCAACAGGAAGTATCATGATAGCCCTGCCCCTGACTTCCTTTCCCCGCTTCTCCCGTCAGTTCATCAATCTGAAAAATCTGGTAGGTAGAAGCATCGTCCCGAACCATATAATTGCAAACCTGCGTAATATGGCTGAGCGCTTTTCTATAATAACTGCGTTCTCCTGTAACCTGTGCTGTCCAAAATAATATCGGGATATTCATGCAGCAGTCTATGATAAAGGTTCCTTGTGGGTCCGAATCCCGCACCTGTATAATACCGGCGCCTTCACTAAAGCGTTTTGCCAGCTGGTCCGCGGCACGCAACCCCAAATTTTTAGCTTTTAAAGATCCCGTCACTTTGTATTGCGCCACAATAGATGGCACATAGAGAAACCCAATATCATGATGGGACAGCAGTTTAAACTGGTCCATCCGTTCTTCATAATCATCAAACTGTGCTTCCGCAACTGCACGAAATAATTCGTTTTCCGTTAATTCATAGCATGTCCAGAGTATCCCTGTCCAAAATCCTTCCACCCAGTCGCTGCCGTTTTTCTGCTTCCCATAAATAAGGTTTTCACTGGACGCCGTTGGATAATCATGCACGAATGCACTCATGTTGGCAAAGACCTGATCTGCGGCACTCCGTACAGCCTTTTCCACAAATGCCGCAAGATACCGGAATTGTTCCGGATTTTTCACTTGTTCCAATGTCACTCTCTTGGAATTTTTCATATCGACTCCTCCGCTCCGTTTAACATATTTTATGCGCGCTGGTTTCTCTTATTGATTTCATCCTATGATCATTACTTTATTATATTTTTCTCCTTCCGGCAATAGGCAATTTCGGATAAAATAGTATTCAATTTCAAACATATCGCTCTTCTCTCGCTTTGTTTATCAAAAAGAATCGTCGTCTTCCGTAATACAAAATAAGCGGCGGGACAACTGCCTCACCGCTCTATTAAACGATGTATTGATTCGTGAATTTTCCGGGCAATGTACGGCTGATTCATCGTATAAAGATGAATTCCGTCAACACCATGTGCAATCAAGTCGACAATTTGATCCACAGCATAAGCAATCCCCGCATCTCTCATTGCAATGGGGTTGTTTTCATAACGTTCCATCATTGCAACAAATTTCTTAGGTACTGTCGCTCCGCAAAGTGAAGCCATTCTCTCTATCTGCTTTTTATTGGTCACCGGCATGATTCCTGCTTCTATAGGAACATCGATGTCTGCAAACTGACAGCGTTCCGCAAAGGCATAAAAATATTCATTATCGAAAAAGAGTTGCGTTATCAGATGCTCCGCTCCTGCGTCCACTTTATGTTTCAGATTTCGAATATCTTCCATTTTGCTTCTTGCTTCAATATGTCCTTCGGGATAGCAGGCAGCTATGATATGGAAATCTCCCTGCGACTTGATATAAGCAATCAGTTCGGAAGCATATCGAAAATCTCCCGGTTTGCAACCTTCACTTGGCATATCTCCACGCAGCGCTAAAATATTCTCAACGCCGATTTTTTCAAGCTCTTTCAGCTTGGCAGATACTTCGTCTTTCGTCAAACCGATACATGGCAAATGTGCAACACTTTCCATCCCACAGCCCCTGATTGCCGAAGCAATTTTAAAACTTTCATTATTATTTTTACCACCGCCCGCGCCATAGGTCACACTGATAAAATCACAGGACAGCTCCTTCAATTCATATATGGTATCATAAATCGTTTGAACCGGAACTGTTGGCTTGGGCGGAAACACTTCATAGGATAATACCGTTTTTTTCTTAAATAGTTCCGTTAGTTTCATTTCTTAACCCCTTCGCTGCTGCTACAAGATTTTTAAGGCTCGCGGTCGTCTCGGAAATCCCTCTTGTTTTCAAACCGCAGTCCGGATTTACCCACAGTTTCTCGGGACTAATTTTTTCAAGCATTTTATCCAGTGCAGATTTTATTTCCTCTACAGACGGCACTCTCGGCGCGTGAATATCATAAACGCCGGGACCCACCTCTGTTTTAAAATTGTTTTCCTTTAGCGAATTCAAAATCAACAAATCGGACCGGGAGGCCTCAAACGTAATTACATCAGCGTCCATATCATCAATTGCCCTGATAATGTCGTTAAATTCGCTATAACACATATGTGTGTGAATCTGTGTTTCCGGTTTTACGCCACTGTGAACGAGACGGAATGCGGGAATCGCCCAATCCAGATATTCGCTGTACCAATCACTTTTTCTCAGGGGAATCTTTTCACGCAGAGCGGCTTCATCTACCTGAATTACACGGATACCGTTTGCTTCCAGATCCAACACTTCATCACGAATCGCCAATGCGATTTGATACGCGCTTTCTCTCACGGATATATCCTCACGAGGGAAAGACCAGTTTAAAATCGTTACGGGTCCTGTCAACATCCCCTTCATTGGTTTTTTAGTAAGGCTCTGGGCATATACTGACCAAGCCACCGTCATTGGCTTGTTTCTGGAAATATCCCCCCAAATAATAGGAGGTTTCACACAGCGCGTACCATAAGATTGTACCCACGCTTTTTCGGTAAACAAATATCCGTTCAGCTGTTCTCCAAAATATTCCACCATATCGTTTCGTTCAAATTCTCCATGAACCAAAACATCAAGTCCGATTTCTTCCTGCAATGCTATACATTCAGCAATTTTTTTACGGTTGAACGCCACATAGTCGTCTTCCGTAATATTGCCTTTTCTAAAAGCGGTTCGGTTAGCCTTTACATCAGCTGTCTGCGGAAAAGAACCGATGGTGGTTGTCGGAAAAGTAGGCAGCGCAAATTTCTTCTTCTGTATTTTCTCTCTGGTGAAAAATTCGGGAAGCCTTGTAAAATCACTCTCCTTGATATTCGCCACTCTTTTCTGAACAGCTGAGTCGCTATAGTCAGGTCTGTTTTCAAAAAGAGTCGTATTTGCCTTAAACGCAGTTTCTTCGGTATAGGTTTCTTCCGATAACCATTTTAATTCAGCAAGTTCTTCAAGTTTTTCCTCTGCAAAAGCAAAATGTTCAATGTACTTTTGGGGCAGCTTTGTTTCATTTTTTAACGTATAAGGAACATGAAGAAGCGAACAGGACGTGCTGATCACCGTTTCAATTCCTTTGGCTTTTAATCCATCAAGTGTGCTAAGTGTATTTTTATAATTGTTTTTCCAGATATTTTTACCATTTACAACGCCGGCAAACAATATTTTTTCGCTTGCAAAGCCATTATTCTGTACAAGTTCGAGTGTTTTTTTGCCTTCGAGAAAATCCAGACCAATACCGTCAAAATCAAGAGCACAGATATTATTATAGCAGTCACGGACATCTCCAAAATACGTTTGAAGCAATATCTTTACCTCTTTTTTCGAAGAAAGTATCCCGCTGTACAGTTTTTCAAAAAGCGCAATATCTTGTTTGGTTAATTCATATACCAAATATGGCTCGTCAAACTGTACCCACGCTGTCCCAAGCTCATGAAATTTAAAAAGCAATTCAGAATATGCCTTGATAACGGCCTCGGTATAATCCTCGGCTGTTTTATCTCCCACATATCTGAGCAGTTTTAACAACGTAAACGCACCAATTACGACCGGTTTTGTGTGAACACCGATTGCCTTTGCTTCCTCATATTCCTCAAACGGTTTTGTACCGACCAGTTTCACCTCAATGCTGTCGTCCATTTCAGGCACCATATAGTGGTAGTTGGTGTTGAACCATTTTTTCATAGCGAGCGCCTTAACATCTCCTGCTTCCCCCTGATACCCTCTTGCCATTGCAAAATATGTATCAAGCGGCGACAAATGTAAAGAGGAATAACGATGCGGAACAATGTTAAACAGTACTGCTGTATCCAACATAATATCATAAAACGAAAAGTCGTTGGACGGAATGAAATCCAAGCCTGCATTCTTTTGAACCAACCATTGCCCTTTCCTAATTTCCCTTGCTGTGTTTTGAAGCTCGTCCGCCGAAATTTCTTTTCTGAAGTATTTCTCGGTGGCAAACTTAAGTTCTCTCCGCCTACCCACTCTTGGATAACCGATAATTGAAGTACGCATAACAATATCTCCTAACATTGAATTGATTAAACTAAAAAACCTTCCTTTGCTTACGCGTCCAGTATAGCACAAGAAGGCTGATATGTGTTAATACTAATTTTCAATGCTTTCCCATAGAAAAAAGTTATGGCAATCACGTTTTTGTTACCCTTTTTACAGTCCGTTTTGTCCAAAATCAATTTATTCTTTCTCTCACGTAGTTTATCAAAAATAATCATACAAAAAGAGCAGCGCCGTCGCATAACTGCTATAAGCACTGCTCCTTATACATTATAATGTAAACCTCTTATATACTTGTCCATTCAAATCTTTCCATTCAAAGGCTTCTCCGTTAAAAATCATATAACTATGCGCAGAATTTTCCTTAGGAATTGATACTGAGCCGGGGTTGATATAAATGTGCGTCTTGCATTCTTCGCACGCCGGGATATGTGTATGCCCGTGCAAAAGAATATCACCGATGTGCAGAGGCGGAAGATGGTCGTTATGATAAACATGTCCGTGTGTTGCAAAAATCGTCCGTTTTCCTGCTGTCAAAAGGGCATAGTCAGCCATGATAGGGAACTGCAGAACCATCTGGTCAACCTCTGTATCGCAGTTTCCCCGCACACAAATAATATCTTCTTTCCTTTCATTGAGCAGGGTAATAACTTTTTTCGGTTCATATCCCTTCGGCAGGTCATTGCGCGGCCCATGATATAAAATATCACCCAAAAGAAGCATTCTGTCAGCCTGCTCTTTGCAGTATGCCCCCATCAGTTTTTCGCAGTAATACGCCGACCCGTGAACATCAGATGCTATCAACCATTTCATTTTCATCTCTCCGATTCCGATATATATTCTTTCAAATTTATTAACTTCTTCAAAGGACTGCCACTCGTGCTCAAAAAGAATCATTCTCTCCGTAAATCAGCATTTCCTTCTGTATCTTATGGTTATTCAATCTCCACTGCACAATTGATATATACTAAGTTCATTTTTGTGTCGTCTCTCTATCATTCAGCTGTTCAATAGTTTTGTTAAATCCGCAATAGAAACGTCCATTTTAACAGATACTTCTTCTTTCGTCATGCCGGAAGCGAGAAAACGATTTACCACCATTTTCATATCCTCTCCAACTTCTATAATATGACCGTCTAAATCGTAAAATCGTACGACTCGTTGCCCCCAACTATACTCAATCACATTCCCTAAATACTCAATATTAGAATATTTTTTCAATTTATTTAAGAAACTATCGAAGTCTTGTTCTTCAAAACATATTTCTATATTGTTAGATTTATTGAATACGTTTTCTTTGGATAAACCAACAAGCCAATCAAAGTCTTGCTGTAAAGCCAAGCCGCACGTAAAAGCAATATTTTTTCCATAGTCTTGGAATACTTCCAACCCAAACAAGTCTTCGTAAAACCTTCTTGCAGCGTTAATGTCGGCTACTGATATAACTGTACAAGAATATTTCATGTTAAAATTCCTTTCAAATCCCTATTTATTGATATTCCATAATATATTTTTTCAGATGTTCCAGATAACGTTCGCTGACTGGATTGAGTCGTCTGTCGGCAGGCGCTATATAGCCTATTTCCATCGTCTCATTACTTTCCAGCGGAATTGCCACAATGTTGTTGCCGTTCAAATCACTGCTCAAAATGCCCGAGGATATAGTGTATCCATCAAGACCGATTAGGAGATTAAACAATGTAGCACGGTCGGTAACGACAATGTTTTTCGGACTTTCCACTGTGCTGTGTAGTTCACTACGTGAGGTCCGCACATCCTCAATGATGTCGTGGGTTCTCGATTCCCGCAAGGTAAATTCATATTTATTCTCGCCATACTCCTTTACCAGTGCGACAAACGCATTAACCACAAACGCATAGTGCTGTGCCGATATAGAGAATACGCGGCGTATCGTTTCTTTTTCTTTATATTGCTGTTCCAATAGCTCTGCTTGCTCTATGACCTGTCTGGCATATGAAAGAAATCTTGAATCTTCGTCCGCCTTTGGCGCATGGAAAACACACAGCCACAATACTCCTGACGATACATTCCATATTCATGAGACAACTCTACGGATCGTTTGTATCCATTTTTCTTTTTGAAATCCGAAACCAGATACTTTACACCATATTCCTCTGCCAACGCTAATCCGATTTCATTTAGTTTTCCTGCATTTTTCAAAGGGCTAATGGAGAGCGTCGTCGTAAAGTAATCCAGTCCCTGCTCTTGGGCATATATGGCGGCTTCCCGCAAACGCAATTCATAGCAGCGAAAACACCGCTCTCCGCCCTCGGGTGTTCCTTCCAATCCCTTCGCCATCTCGTAAAAGCGTTCTTTCTCAAAGTCTCCTTCTACAAAGCAAATCGGATTCTTTGCCGGGAACCGCTCGATAAACTGCTGCTGCTCTTTTACCCTCTTAAAGTATTCCTCATCGGGATAGATGTTGGGGTTATAATAAAGAACGGTAATTTTAAAATATTCAGACAGACATTCGAGTACATAGCTGCTGCATGGAGCACAGCAGCTATGTAGTAACAATGTCGGAATTTCACCCGCATTTTGATGGTTCAATATGATGGATTCCATCTCCGCTTGAAAGTTTTGTTTCATCGAAAATTACCTCTTTGTTTCTTTCGGCTTATCATAAATTCATTTTTGTAGCTGCGAAGCGGTTTGATAATAACAAGGTGGCAAAACCTTTTTTGCAAAGCAAAAAGACCTTTTACCACCTACATATAGGCGCATAAACGCCACATTCTGCTCATTTTTATACACATCCACCTCCGTCTGCCCGCGGCTTTTATGGGCGATGAGACAAAGGCGTCTCTGCACACAGGGTGGTTTTGCGTTATACCCCGCCTCTACGAATAAACGCTTGCGTTTATTATAGCATATATTTGTAACTTTGTCCACCGCTTTTGCAAAGCAGAAAACATCAGCAAAACAGGTGCATTTATTTCTGAGGGAAAACGTGTGAAAAAACCACAGCATAGATCAAATGCCGTGGTTTTTCAGCCGGGTCGGACGCTTT
>CBCTHD010000095.1:0-7629 GCA_965146615.1 uncultured Clostridia bacterium | reverse complement strand
TCAAAATATTCTTTTTTCTGCGTGATGGTATATAGCCGCACAATCGGTTCCAGGATAGAGGATGAATTCAGACCCCGCCAATGCCTGGTTGCAGAAGTGATGGGCAATTTTCCCTCCTCTGCCGCGCCGATTTTGCTGATCAGATAATCAACCTGTCTGCACATGGAGGCAATGATTCTTTTCTCTAGTTGCGTATCCTTGCAAATTTCCAGAAAGTATTGCATACCAAGCAACACATATTTTCTGCCCCAAATGTCCCAGCCATCAAATTCATGCGCCAAACCATAGCTGCTGATGCGGCCGTTTGGCTCCTGGCTGTCCAACATATCTGTTATGGTGTGCTCCAGCGTTTGATATAACGTTTCGTTGCGCGTATAGGAATAGGTAAAACAGGCGCCGCGCATCATCTTCCCCCAATATTCACCTCTCCAGCCGGCGTCATAGTCGGAATCCTCGCGAAATTGCTGCACAAACCGGCGCCAGAGTTGCCCATCCAGCAATTGGAACGCCTCTATGTACCGTATCATCTTATCCATAAAGCCTGTATACTGATGTCTGTTTTCTTCATCTGTAAAAAAGGTGTCCGTCGCCAGTCTCGGAGCATTTGCCGAGTGCTTGACATATAAGTTTTTAACCATTTTACTCTCCTCCATATAGATGCATGAAAGTGTCGCCCCGGCGGGGAGAAAAAAAGGGGACGTGTGTCCCCCAGAAATGATTATACATTAAACCGGAACAGTACTACGTCGCCGTCGTTCATCACGTAGTCTTTTCCTTCCGAACGCACCAGCCCTTTATCGCGGGCAGCTGCCATAGAACCGCATTCCATCAAATCATCATAGGCAATCACTTCGGCGCGGATAAACCCGCGTTCAAAATCCGAATGGATTTTTCCTGCTGCCTGCGGCGCTTTGGTGCCGCGTGTAATCGTCCAGGCACGTACTTCCGGCTCGCCTGCAGTCAGATAGCTGATCAGTCCCAGCAAGGTATAGCTGGCTTTGACCAAACGGTCCAGTCCCGACTCCTTCAGACCGAGGTCTTCCAAAAACAACTGCTTGTCCTCCGGATCCAGTGCCGATATTTCTTCTTCAATGCGGGCAGAAATCGGCATCACCTGGGCGCCCTCTTTTTCCGCCACTGTCGTTAGCTGCTGCACAAAGGGATTGCTTTCAATGCCACTTTTGAAATCGTCCTCTGCCACGTTGGCGGCATAGAGAATCGGTTTGCGTGTCAACAAACACAGGTCGCGAATCAGCAATTCTTCCTCCTCGTCCAAGTCCACTGTCCGCGCGGTTAACCCGGCTTCCAACGCCGTCATAATACGCTCCAGCACGTCCAATTCCAACTTGTATTTTTTGTCCGCTTTGAGCATTTTCGTCGCTTTATCCATGCGCTTTTTGACGGTATCCATGTCCGCGAAAATCAGTTCCAGTGTGATGGTTTCAATGTCGCGCATGGGATTGATGGAGCCGTCCACATGTACGATGTTGGGGTCTTCAAAACAGCGGACCACATGAACAATGGCGTCAACCTCGCGGATATGCGATAGAAACTTATTACCCAACCCTTCGCCGCGGCTTGCGCCTTTGACCAGCCCGGCGATATCCACAAATTCAATCACGGCGGGCGTCACTTTTTTGGGATGGTATAGATCGGCCAACGCGTCCAGACGCTCGTCTGGCACCGCCACCACGCCGACATTTGGCTCAATGGTACAAAACGGGTAGTTGGCAGATTCTGCCCCCGCTTTGGTGATTGCATTAAACAGTGTGCTCTTCCCGACATTCGGTAAGCCTACAATTCCTAATTTCATGGATTTCCATGTCTCCTTTCCGGCTGCGTTACATTACCTTTCATTATAGCAATATTTTTTTCAAAATACAATAGATTTTTTTATAAATGTATGCTATAATAAACGAAAGTAATGCAAACTGGGGATGGGAACACAGCCGCCGCCGGCTTTTCTGGAAAGCCGGCGGCGGGAGTCAATGGTACGAGAAAAGGGGATTTTGGGAACAGAAACAACGGAAAGGAAGGTCCTACATGAAAATATTAGTGGTGGACGACGATTATAACATCTGCGACCTTGTCCGCATGTATCTGGAAAAAGAAGGGTTTGAGGTAGAACTTGCCTATGACGGAAAAACCGCCGTGGAGAAGTTCAAAACGATAGCGCCTTCGCTGATAGTGCTGGACATTATGCTGCCCGGTATGGACGGCTGGGAGGTTTGCCGCCAAATCCGCAAGGTGAGCCAGGTGCCAGTGATTATGCTGAGTGCGAAGGGTGAAACCTTTGATAAGGTGTTGGGGTTGGAACTAGGGGCGGACGATTACATGGTGAAACCGTTTGAAGCGCGCGAGTTGGTGGCGCGTATTCGTGCGGTGCTGCGCCGCAGTGAAGGCGTGGCGACGGAAGAAGAACAGGAAGTCATTTATCCCAATTTGTCCATTAATCTCAGCACCTATGAGCTGAAGTTGGGCGGCAAAACCATTGATGTCCCGCCCAAAGAACTGGAGTTGCTCTATTATCTTGCGAAAAATCCTAACCGCGTATTCACGCGGGAGCAGCTGCTGGATGAAATTTGGGGATATGACTTTTTTGGCGATTCGAGAACTGTGGACGTGCATGTCAAGCGGCTGCGCGAAAAAATTGAGCCGTATGAGCAAAACTGGTCGCTCAAGACCGTTTGGGGCGTGGGATATAAGTTCGAGGTGAAGTAACGCATGAGAAGTAATCTGCGTACCAAATTAATTGCCATGTTTATGGTATTAATTTTGGGAAGTTTTGTCATAATAAGTTCGATACTATTTTGGTTTCTGGGGAATTATTATACACAGCGAGAAGGGGAAACGCTTAGTCTCAGCGCGGACCGGATTGCGGAAATGACGGTGGAATTGCTGTCCGGCGGAGACTATGCGGGACTGGTTGCCCGAATTTACCGGCTGAATTTGGAAAACTACAGTCAAAATACCGGCGCGCACATTATTGTGTTCGACCAGGCGGGCAGCGTAATTGAACAATCCTCTTCTGTGGGAGATACACTCACGGGACGCACTCTGCCGCAGGCGCTGGTTGCACCGGTGCTGCAAGGTGAACGCATATTGCTGCGGACGGAATTTGCTTCCATTTTCGGCAGCACGGTTGTCGTAGCAGGTAGCCCCATTATGACAGACAGTAAGATGTTGGGAGGCGTGTTCTGCGTTTTACCGACGCCGTATCTGGATGAATTGCGGCTAGAGATGCTGGAGATGATTATGCTGGCAATGGTCCTGACATTGGTTGTTGCCTTTGCGTTGTCCTATGTTTTTGCGCGCACCATTTCCACGCCGCTCAAACAAATGCGGGACATGGCAAAAAATATTGCTAAGGGGAATTTTTCTGAACGTATTACGGCATCGGGAGACGACGAAATCGGGGACTTGGCAAATAGTTTTAATGAGATGACGCAGGCGCTGGAGCACTTGGAACAGACGCGCAGCAGTTTTATCTCCAATGTATCCCATGAGCTGCGTACCCCTATGACAATTATCATTGGCTTTTTGGAAGGCATTGCAGACGGGACTGTTCCAACAGAAAAGCGGGGCGAATACCTGTCCATCGTGATTCAGGAGGTGCGCCGTCTGTCGCGGCTGGTCAATGATTTGTTGTCGCTGTCTAGAATGGAATCAGGGGCGAAAAAGGTCAATAAGACGGTGTTTGACATTAACGAAGAAGTGCGACGCGGGATCATACGGTTTGAAAATAATATTACCGAAAAAGAGATTCAAGTAACCGTTACGGTGGAGCAGGAACGGTGTCTGGTATTGGCAGACAAAGATGATATTGTGCGCGTCATTACCAATTTGATTGACAATGCGGTCAAGTTTACACCGGAGGGCGGATCACTGTCAATCCAGGTGGATAACCGTGGAAAAAAAGCATATGTTTCTGTCAAAAACAGCGGAGAAGGAATCAGGCAGGAAGAACTGCAATATATATGGGATCGGTTTTATAAAACTGATAAGTCCCGCAGCAGCGACAAAAAAGGCGTGGGACTGGGATTATATATTGTCAAAAGTCTCATTCGGGCAGGCGGAGAAGACATTTGGGCAAACAGTGTGGAAGGGGAATATACTATGTTTACGTTTACACTGGAACGCGCCGCAGGTAGACAGAAGGAGCAAAAGGAACTGCAAGGGAACCGGGAATCGGTAGAAAACCAGCAAGAAAGCAGCAAGGAGCAGGCGAAAGGAAGGGAAAATCATGGCAATTAAATTAGAAACAGGACGCGGAGACATTAAAATTACCAACCGGGTTATGCTGAAAATGATCGCATCTATCACCACTTCCTGCTATGGCGTGGTGGGACTGGCAATTGGTGGCAAGAAACTGAAATCCGATACAGTCAGCCATCTGTCCAAAGGAATTAAAATCAAAGTTGATGACAGCAAGCTGTTTATAGATGTGCACATCATCACGTCGTACGGCGTGAATATGAATACGGTCAGCGAAAGTATCCGCAGCAACATCAAATACCAGATGGAAGATATGACGGGCGTGGAAGTCGGCGTGGTCAATGTCATTGTGGAAACGCTGAAAGTAGAGGAATGATGGTGCAGAGGGGGAATAAAAGATGCTAACGGGAACAAGGTTTGCGCGCATGACGGAATCGGCGGCGAACCACTTGGAAAACCACCGGGACGAAATTGATGCAATGAACGTATTTCCCGTGCCGGACGGCGATACAGGCAAAAATATGTCGCTAACCATGCGCGGTGCAGCAAATGCGGTAGAGGAATATGCTTCGCTGCCGTTAGATCAGCTGGCGCAGAAGGTGGCGACAGGTATGCTGAAAAGCGCGCGGGGCAACTCCGGCGTGATTTTGTCGCAGTTGGTGCGCGGCATGGCAAAAGGAATGGAGCATAAAGAACAGATTCGGGCGGATCAGTTGGGTGAAATTATGCGCGAAGCGGTAAAGGCGGCTTATGGCGCAGTGATGAAACCGACAGAAGGAACGATTTTGACGGTTTCCAAAGCGAGCGCAATTGGCGCCCTGCGCGCGGCGCGCAGCGAGACGACGGTAGAGGGCGTGTTTCGGCGCATGGTGGAGTATGCGAAAAACGCATTGGAAAAGACGCCGGATATGCTGCCCAAGCTCAAGGAAGCAGGGGTAGTAGATGCTGGCGGTGCGGGTCTGGTGTATATTTTGGAGGGCATGCTGTACTATTTGGAGCACGACGAGGTGATAGAACGGAAAGCGGCGGCGCCAGGGGAAACAGAAAAACGTCCGGCGGGTGCGGACCTGCTGCCGGAGGAAATCACTTTTGGCTATTGTACGGAATTTATGATTGAAAAAAAGAACGACGCAGGATTTTGCGAAGATTTCAAAAAACAGATTGCACCGCTGGGCGATTGTATGTTGGTAATTGATGATTTTGAAGTGGTGAAGGTGCATATCCATACCGACCATCCCGGGCAGGTGTTGGAAGCGGCGCTGGAACTGGGAGCGCTGAACGACATTAAAATCGATAATATGCGGTATCAACACAATGAACGGATTCGCGGCAGCGAGAAAACAGAAGTGGCAAAACCTGCGCAGCCGCGTCGGCCTTACGCTATTTTATCGGTGGCGTCGGGAGCGGGACTCGCGCATGTGATGCGGGAGATGGGGGCAGCAGCTATCATTGAAGGCGGTCAGACCATGAACCCCAGCGCGGGCGATATTCTGGAAGCGGCACAGCAAGCGAACAGCGACACTGTTTATGTACTGCCAAATAATAAGAACATCATTCTGGCAGCGCAGCAGGCGGCGAATATGGACGATAGCTTGAATATCAAGGTTGTGCCGACAACCAGCATTCCACAAGGAATTGCAGCACTAATGGCGTTTGACGCGGAAAGAGATGTGGAAAAAAATTTAGAGGCCATGCAGGACGCAGCGGAACAGGTTGTAACCGGGCAGGTAACCTATGCCGTGCGCGACAGTGAATCCAATGGGATGGAAATTCACGAAGGCGATTTCATGGGCATCATTGACGGCACCATTGCGGTCACAGGCGAAGATGTACAGCAAGTCGCCCGGCAAACGGCTGTGGCAATGTGCGCAGACGACACCGAACTGGTCACCATATATTATGGAAAACAGACCGATGAGGATGAGGCACAGACACTTGCGGAAGAATTGGAAGAACTGCTGGACGAAAAAGAGATTGAAGTGTCGCTGCTAGAGGGCGGACAGGAAGTATACGCCTATATCCTGGCAGCAGAATAAACGAGAAAAACACGAGGGGGCTCCGGCATTCACATCCCCCTCGTTTGCTATTATAGGAAAAAGTGGGCGCCCTCCGACAGAAAGCGGTGTTCTTGCTGCTCCAGCTTTTGTAAATCGCGCGACAGCAGCGGCAGCTTTTTCCGTTGCGCTTCGCTGAGCAGCCGCTGTTCTTCCACTGTCAGAACAGCGGGCGGGACGCGTGGGCAGTCAGTGTCCAGCCAAATATCTTCCAGAACAAACCGCAGCTGCATAGGCGTCACGGTATGAAGCGCCATAAAATGCAGGATTTCTTCTACCGTATCTTGGTCCGGGCTGATGCAAAGTGCGCAGCGCTGCTGAATCATGTCGCTGTGCGGTTGTGATTGTTGTATTTCGATGCCATATTCTGAGACGGAAATACTGGTGGCGCTGTGGTTGGTGTTGACGGTAATATAATAGGAAAGCGTCAATGGAATGCCAGGTAGGTTGACAGTTTCCAGCAGGTAGTGGTCTTCCGGTTCCTGGGCAAACTCCGGCTTCAATTTGTGTCTTAACATAAGTGTGAGGCTCCCTTCTTTTGCGTTATCTTGTATTTTGATTGGACAAAGTCCACAACATCTTGTGGTACTCACAAGAATCATTATACCGCAACAGACGCCTGATTTCAAGCGGAACCGTTCGCGAAATTCGCCCCTGTTTAGAGGAAATTCGACAGTAGATTTTAGCTAAAAAAGGCGAAGCGTGCCACGACCTTCCTCGGACGGAAATATTTGAGGTTTGACGGCAGGTAAAGGTGCGTGTTAGAATAAACATAAAGGCGTTATTTGGACGCGGCAATGAAGGGGGAAACGAGAATGAAAGAAACTTGGAAACGCACCTTTTATAAAGATGTTTTACGGTTCGGAACACTGTTTGCCTGTTTTCTGCTGGCGATGGGTCCGGTGGTTCTGCATCTGCCGCTACTTTGGGAAAAGTACGCGCTGCTGCACTATCTGCCGCAGCTTGCCTGGCTGACGTTTTTGGAATGTCTGGCAGCTTCCGGCATTTTTTACTATCAATGGAATTGGAAACCGGCGACGCAAAGCCGAGAAGATGTGGAAGGAAAATAGATGGGACTGTTTTTGTCCCCTTGTGTGAAATGACGAAGGATATGTATTTTAAAAGGCAGCCGCGGCATATTGCTGCGGTTGCCTTTTATCATGGACCAATTCGTCAATGGTCTGTTATGATTACATGACTTTGCAATGATCTATCGCATAATTCAACAAAATGTTAATCAATTCATTTCGTGAACGGTTTGTTTCTTGTGACAATAGGTTTAATCTGTCGACGGTTTCGTCTTTGAGCCGCACCGAAAAAGTTTTATAACCATCTTCACCCTGTAGAACCTGTTTGTTGA